>JAKOOD010000345.1 GCA_022701635.1 Burkholderiaceae bacterium
CACCTTGTCGGTGTCGGCGCGGCCCATGATCGGCCAGTATTCGGGCAGGGTCACCAGCTGCGCGCCCGTGGCGGCGGCGTCGGCGATCAGGCGGCGCGCGGTGGCGATGTTGTCCTCGACCACCGGGCTCGATACCATCTGCACTGCCGCGACCACTGCGGGTTGCCGTAATGCGTCGTTCATTGTTTCCCCTTTCTGGATGTGGCCGCCGGCGCCGCGGCGGCCGCTGCCGCGGCGCTCGGCGGCAGCGACTGGTTGTCCAGCTTGACCACCGACGGCGATTTCCACGGCCCCGTTACCTGCATGTGATAGGTCAGCGCCTTCATGACCGGGGCGCGCAGGAACAGCTGCGCCAGGAAGCCGCCCAGGCCGATCACCGGATTCACCGCGAGACCGTACACCAGTGGGCCGGTGCCCAGGTTGAATTCGGGGATCACCACCACGTGCAGGTTGGTCGATTCGTTGGCGATGTCGGCGCTGCCGTTCATCAGCACCGTGGCCGCGACGCCGTGCATCTTGAGGTTGTCGGTGCGCAGCACGCCGCGCGCGATCAGGGCGTTGGCGGTGATGCCGTCGAAGGCCAGGCCTTCCGAGAACACGTCGTGGAAATCGAGTTTCAGCATGCGCGGCAGCATCTGCAGGCTGAGCACGCCGAGCAGCTTGGCCGCGCCCGGATCCTTTTTCAGGAACTGGCCATCCTCGACGTTCATCTGGATCTGGCCCGACAGGCTTGGGATGTCGAGCGAATACGGCAGGCCCGACCAGGACACGTCGCCCGACAGCTGGCCCTTGCCGCGGCGCAGGGTGCCGGGGAAGCCGAGGCGGTCGAGCAGGCGGCCGGCGTCGCTGATGTCGAGCTTGAAGTTGAGCGCGGTATTGCTGCGGCCGTCGCGCGCCAGCCAGCGGCCGTTGGCCTTCAGCTGGCCGTCGGGATTGGTCAGCGCCAGCCTGTCGATGCGCCATTCGCGCCCGGCCAGCGCCTTGGCGTTGCTGGCCACCAGTTCGAGGCGGCCGAACTGCTTGTCGAACAGTTCGAAGCGCTCGGCCACGATGTCCAGGGCCGGGATGCTGGCGCTGGCGCCCTTGTTCGATTCGAGCAGGTCCTTGACCTCGTTGGCGGTCGATTCCGGGATATCGAGCGAGGCCAGGCGCGCCGTGACCTTGCCCAGGCCCTGGCCGGTCGGCGATTCGTTCCAGGTCACGTAGCCGACCACTTCGCGCGAATCGATGTTGGCCTGCCACATGCCCGGCTGGTGGGTGGCGCCGACCACGACGTTGCGCAGCGGGCGTTCGCCGACGATCAGTTCGGCGGCGCGCGCACCGATGGTATCCGGGATCACGTACTGGGCCATGCCAGCGCCGCCGCCGGCGCCTTCGGCGGAAGCGGCGCTGGCCGCTTTTTCATTGCCTCCCTGCCCGGCGATCTCGGCCGCCGCGGCCAGCCAGCGGTCGACGTTGATCGACTTCATGTTGACGTTGATCATCACGCCACTGTCCGGTTCCGGCGCCGCCACGTTGACGCCGATGCCGCCGTGCTTGACGACCCAGGGCTTCTGCGGCTGGCGCTCGCGCACGTAGCGCGCCGCCACCGTGTTGCCCAGCCCGACGCGGATCTCGTCGTGGCCGACGCCGTCCGTCCCGGTCGGCTGGCCGGTGAGGGTGAAGTGCAGCGGCAGCGCGTCGGCGGCCGGCTTGTTGAGCGGCGCCGGCAAGTCCACGCCCAGGCCGGCCAGGGTGGAGTCGAGCACGATCTGGGTCGCGCGGTCCTTGACGGTCACGCTGCCGCCGAAGCGCGCCCCGCCCGACAGCTTGGCGCCGAGGCGCTGCAGCGCCGGCAGCGACTGGGTGCGGCGCATGCCGTCGGCGGTGGCGGTGCCGGCCATGCGGATCACGATGCCGCCCTCGCGCTGGGTGCCGCCCGACAGCACCAGCGGGCCGCCGAGGAAGCTGGCGCCGACGCCGTCCAGGTTGACGCCGTGCTCGGAAAACTCGACCCGGCCCAGCGCCGCCTGGATCGGCGGCAGTTCGGGGAACAGGGTCACGTCGTTGTTCTGCAGCTGCAGCGCGCCCTGCACCTTGGCGTCGTGCAGGTTGGCCAGTGGCAAGTGCAGCTTCAGGCCCAGCTTGGCGGGGCCGGTGGCGCGCGCGTCCTCGGTGAAGTGGCCGATCCACTCCAGCACCGGCGTCACCGCCACGTAGTGCAGCAGGTCCTGCAGCGTGCCGGCGGCGTTGCCGTCGATGTCGAGCACCGATTCGTGCGAACCCAGTTCCGGGATGGTGGCGCGCACGTTGTTGAGCGCGATGCCGAGGGTGCGCGCGCTGTCGGCGTGGATGTCCATGCGCGCGCGGTCGAACACGATGCTGCCGTTGATGTTCTCGGCCAGTGGCCACAGCGGGGTCTTGCCGTCGGGCTGGCGGTGCGCCGGCGCGTATTCCAGCTTGCCGTTCTCGATGCGTCCGCTGACGCGGAATTCGCCGCGCGCGCGATCAGAGGCGCTGTCGCCCTTGAACGGGAAGTGCGCCAGCTCGCCGCGCAGGCGCAGGCGCGCGTCGTGCAGGGTGCCGCCCTGCAGCGCCCCGGTCAGCCAGTCGCGCAAGCCTTCGTGGGTGGCCAGCGGCAAGAAGCGGCCGATGCTGGCGATGTCGACATTATCGATCGTGGCATTCAGGTCGGCGCTGCCCGGCCCGGCGACCCCGTGCGCGGCGTTCAGCGGCAGCAGGTGGCGGCCGGACAGCGTGCCCTTCAGCGCGCCCTGGCTGAAATTCATGCCGTCGACCTCGACCAGCAGCTGGTCGTCCTGCGGCCACGACCAGCGCGCGCGCAGGCCAAGCTGGTCGAACACCATGTCGGGATCGGCGAACCAGGCCGGCAGCGCCAGCGCCAGCCGGCTGGAATCGAGGGTGACGCTGCCGCCGCTGTCGCTGGCGTCGATGCTGCCGGACAGGTTGCGGAAACCGGGGATGGCGGGACGGGCCGGTTCGGCCTGCGCCGCCAGCGCGTCGATGCCCAGTCCTTCGGCCTGGCCGCGCACGCGGTAGGCGCTCGGGTGCGGCAGGCGCCCTTCCCATTCGGCGTCGAGGTCGAGCAGGCGCCCGCGCGGCGCCAGTTCGCCCAGCAGCGTGCGCTGGGCCGGCGCGAGCGGCATCTGGGCCGCCAGCGCGGCCAGCGCACCGAGGTCGACGCGGTCGGCGCGCACTTCCACGCGCTCGGGGCGGGCGCGGGTGGCGGGCCGCCACGATGCCGACAGCGTGGCCGGCGCCAGCACCGTGCCGTCGCGCATGACCACCGAAAAGTCCTCGATGCCGACCGTGTGCCCGAGCGCGCCGAAGGTCGGCTTGCCCTCGCCGGCGCCGGGGCGGATTTCCTCGTGTGCCGACAGGCGCCCGCTGACCCGGGCCAGCTGCAGCGGCGGCGCATCCGGCGCCAGCCGCGCGCCGACGTCGGCCAGGCCGAGGTCGGCCGTGAAGCCGGCCAGGCGGGCCTGGTCGAAGCTCAGCCAGGCGCGCACCGAGCCGCGCCCGCGCTCGAGCGTGAACGGATAGTCGAGATACTGTTTCCAGGCCGCCAGGTCGGCATTGCGCAGGTCGGCGTAGACTTCGCCTTTCCAGCGCAGCGTATCCGACGGGCGCGCGCCGAAGGCCGGATGGGTGAAGCGGGCGCGCACGTCGAGCGGGGCGCTGAGCGCGCCGGGCGGCGTGGCCTTGAGGGCGAAGCGGTGCGCGGTCCAGTGGTTCTGCAGCACCAGGGTGACGTCGCGCAGCGCGAGCGGCGGCGCCCCGCGCAGGCCGTCGGTCCAGTCGATGCGCCCTTCGCGGACCACGATCTCGCGCTGGCGGAACAGCCAGTCGGCGCCGCCGCCCTCTTCTTTCCTGGGGTCCAGGCGCACGCCCGCCACCTGCAGGACGCCGTCGGCGCTGCGCCGCACGTCCAGTTCGGGACGGTTGATCTCGAGCGATTCGAAGCGCGGCTCGAAGGCGGCGAAGGTCCACCACGACAGCGTGGCCGACACCGACGGCAGCGCCAGCAGCTGGCGCCCCGCGCGGTCGTGCAGGCGCACGTCGCCGAGATATAAATTGGGGTGCAGGCCGCGCCACGAAGCGTACACGCGGGCGATCGTGACCGGGTTGCCGAGCGCGCGGCTGGCGGCGCGTTCGAGGTCCGGCTTGTACAGGTCGATGTTCGGCAGGATCGCGTAGCGCAGCCCGAGGAACAGCAGCATCAAGGCGAAATAGACCAGCAGGCCGGCCTTCAGCGTGAAGCCGAGCACGTGGTGCGAGGCCAGGTTGGCATAGCGGTAGGCGGTGCGCAGGCGGCGCCAGCGTTCGGCCAGCGGCAGGTGGGCGTGCGCCTCGACCGCGTGCGCGTCCTCGGCGGCGCCATCCGCAAGACCGGCGTCGGCGACAGGCGTGTCGGCGCCGGCATGGGCGGCGTCCCGCCCCGCCTGTCGTGCGCGTGCTGCCTGCTGTTCCGGGTCGTGCATCAATATGCTCAAAAAGACTCGCCGCTATATAACTTTGGTAATGTCGCTTCCGTGCCGCGCAAATCCAGACTATTCGTACAATGAAGATGTGCCTATAAACCGATTGCAACAATTTGCAACCATGGCATCAACTCCCTTAACATCATGCCAACCTGGGCAGGCGGGCAATTTTACCGCATAGAAAGCGTCCCGGAACGCATAACTCGTCTGGATCCGCGTCATGAATACTGTTGTCAATCCTCAAGCTTCCCTTGCCACCCTGTCGCGCTTTTATCAGCGCTGGCTGGCCGCCGATCCGGCGCGTGCTGCGCGCCTGGCCGGCTTGACAGCATTATCGCTGGCCCGGCTCGATCTCGGCGCAGCGCTGGAGCACGAAGCCGCCGCCGGCCCGCATGGCACCCGGCTGCCGCTCGGACGCGCCATGCGCCGCCTGCGCAACCTGCTCATCTGCGGGCTGATCCAGCGTGACCTCGACGGCCAGGCCGACCTCGACGAAGTCGTCACCGCGATGAGCCGCTTCGCCGACTTCGCCGTGCAGGCCCACCTGGCCGAGCTCATGGCCGAGATGACGGCGATCCACGGGATGCCGGTCGGTGACGAATCCGGACGGCCCCAGCACATGATGGTGCTGGCCATGGGCAAGCACGGCGGGTTCGAACTCAATGTGTCCTCCGACATCGACCTGATCTTCGTCTACCCCGAGGATGGCGACACCGCTGCCGGCCCGGGCCAGCGCAGCCTGTCCAACCACGAGTTCTTCGTGCGCCTGGGCCGCAAGCTGATCGCCGCCCTGTCGGAAATCACCGAAGACGGTTTCACCTTCCGCGTCGACATGGCGCTGCGCCCCAACGGCAAGTCGGGTCCGCTTGCGGCGAGCCTGAACATGGTCGAGGACTACCTGATCGTACAAGGGCGCGAATGGGAACGTTATGCCTGGGTCAAGGCGCGCGCGGTCAGTGGCGATGCCGAAGACATCGCGGCGCTGGACGCCATCGTCCGCCCCTTCGTGTTCCGGCGCTACCTCGACTTCGGCGTGATCGATGCGATCCGCACCATGCACGCCCAGATCCGCGCCGAGGTCAACCGCCAGGAGCGCCTGCATCCGGAACGCAGCCACAACGTCAAGCTCGGCCGCGGCGGCATCCGCGAGATCGAATTCCTGGCCCAGGTGTTCCAGCTGATCCGCGGCGGGCGCGATCCGGCCCTGCGCGAACGCTCGACCCGCAAGACGCTGCACCTGCTGGCCGAGCGCGAGCTGCTCACCGCCGACGTCGTCCAGCAGCTGCTCGACGCCTATACTTTCCTGCGCAACCTGGAACACCGGCTGCAATACCTGGAAGACGCCCAGACCCACACCCTGCCTATCTCGCCCGAAGACCGCCACACGGTGGCGCGCATGATGGGACTGGCCGACGAAGCGGCGCTGCTGGCGCGCCTGGACGCATGGCGCACCTTCGTGGCGGCCCAGTTCGACGCCATCTTCGCCGATAAAAGCGCCGGCGCCGACAGCGTCGACCCCGGCGCCTCGATCATCGACGCCACCAGCGATGCCGACAACCGCGGCGCCATCGCCGACCGCCTGGCGAGCCTCGGCTTCGACGCGCCGAAAGCCGCCGCCGAACGCCTGGTCGCGACCTGGCAGGCGCCACGCCTGCAGACCCTGCCCGAAGCCAGCCGCAACCTGCTGCTGGCGCTGGTCAACGCGGCACTGCCGCAAATCGCCGCGGTCGTCCAGGAGAGCGGACTCGGCAGCCATGCGGCCACGCTCGGCCGCCTGCTCGACTTCTTCGAGGCGATCGCGCGCCGCTCGGCCTACCTGTCGCTATTGACCGAGTATCCGCACACGCTCGAGCGCGTGCTGCGCATGATCAACGCCAGCGGCTGGGCCGCCACCTTCCTGACCCAGCACCCGATCCTGCTCGACGAATTGCTGGACGACCGCGGCAACAGCGCCGCCAGCTTCGCCGACGACTTGCCGGCACTGGCCGACAGCCTGAAAGTCCAGCTCGACGCCGCCGACGGCGACACCGAGCGCCAGCTCGACATCCTGCGTGAAACCCACCACGCCCAGATGTTCCGCCTGCTGGCGCTGGACCTGGCGGGCGAACTGTCGGTCGAGCGCCTGGCCGACCACCTGTCGGCGCTGGCCGACCTGATCGTCTGCGAAACCGTGCGGCGCGCCTGGCGCACGATCGCCAGCCGCCACCGCGAGGTGCCGCGGTTCGCCGTCATCGCCTACGGCAAGCTGGGCGGCAAGGAACTGGGTTACGTGTCCGACCTCGACGTCATCTTCCTGTTCGACGACGACGACGACTTGGCGCCGTCCAACTACGCCAAGCTGGCGCAGCGCTTCATCACCTGGATGACCACCCACACCCCGGCCGGCATCCTGTTCGACATCGATACCGCGCTGCGGCCGGACGGCGCCAGCGGCATGCTGGTGTCCTCGGTGGCCGCCTTCGAGCGCTACCAGCGCGCCTCGGCCTGGATCTGGGAACACCAGGCGCTGACGCGCGCCCGCTTTTGCGCCGGCGACGCCGACATCGGCGCCCGCTTCGAGGCGATCCGCGAAGCCGTGCTGCGCCAGGACCGCGAGGCCGATGCCGCGCAGTCGGGCGATCGATTGCGCACGGAGGTCGTCGCCATGCGCCAGCGCATGCGCGGCGCCCACCCGAACCACAGCGGCCGCTTCGACCTGAAGCAGGATGCCGGCGGCATGATCGACATCGAGTTCATCGTCCAGTACCTGGTGCTGCGCTACGCCGCGCGCTATCCGCAACTGACGGCCAACAGCGGCAACATCGCCCTGCTGCGCCTGTGCGGCGACCTCGACCTGATCGACAGGGGCCTGGCCCAGGACACGGCCAGCGCCTACCGCGCACTGCGCCGCCTGCAGCACCAGGTGCGCCTGCAAGGCCAGGACAATGCGCGCGTCGATCCGGCGCTGGTGGCGGCGCATGCGGAGGTCGTCATGCGCCTGTGGCACAGTTGCTTCGGCGCGTGACGGTGTTGTTTTTTACACAGTACGTGTCACATGTATTTACCGTGCATTGACACTCATCAATACAGAGTGATCTGATACCGACGTGCAGTGTGCTGTCCTTCAGGAGAGGATCTCATGCAACGACATATCAGGATCACGCTGGGCCTGTGTGCCACCCTGCCGGCCGCCCTGCCGCCGGCCCAAGCGCAGGCCGCAGCGGAGGCCGTCAGCGCCAGCGCCGCCACGGCGGCGCCGCAGCGGGTCGAAGTCACCGGCTCGCGCATCCGCCAGGTCGACCTGGAAACGGCGCAGCCGGTGCAGGTGCTGACCCAGGAACAGATCCAGAAGACCGGGCTGGTCACGGTGGGCGAGATCATCAACAACCTGTCGGTGGCCGGCACGCCGGCATTCTCGCGCGGCTCGACGCTGGGCGCGAGCCGCGAACAGGGGGGCCAGTTCATCAACCTGCGCAACCTGGGCGCGAACCGCCTGCTGGTGCTGGTGGACGGCAAGCGCTGGACCACGACCGTGGCCGGCTACACCGACGTCTCGACCATCCCCGCCGCCTTCATCGAGCGCATCGAGATCCTGAAGGACGGCGCCTCGGCGATCTATGGCTCGGATGCGATCGCCGGCGTGGTCAACTTCATCCTGAAGAAGAGCGTGCAAGGCGGCCAGGCCAGCGTCTACACCGGCCGCAACGAACTCGGCGACGGCCGCGGCAAGGACCTGTCGCTCAGCTACGGCGCCGGCAGCGAGCGCGCCAGCATCCTGTTCGGCCTCAGCTTCAGCGAGCTGGGCGCGGTGTGGGCCAGGGACCGCGACATCACCGCCACCACCAACGGCCCGGCGCACCTGAATGCCGGCTTCGGCCAGGGTCCCTGGGGCCGCATCCGCCAGGTCGCCGCCAACGGCTTCCCCAGCGGCTTCAACCAGTACCTGAACCATACCGGCAGCTACGACGGCAGCGGCACCGGCAGCGACAGCCGCGACCGGCTCAATTACCACACCTACGCCAACGCCGACGCCGACCTGTTCAACTCGACCCAGCAGATGATGTACACGTCGCCGACCCGGCTGACGACGCTGTTCACCAAGGGCAGCATCGCGCTGCCGCGGGACACGCGCTTGCGCGTCACCGCGATGCTGGCCGACCGCCTGTCGTCGCGCCAGGTGGCCGGCTACCCGCTCAACTCGCAGACCCAGCTCAAGTTCCCGGTGTATATCGACAGGAACA
Organism: Burkholderiaceae bacterium; assembly: GCA_022701635.1. Classification (GTDB taxonomy): domain Bacteria; phylum Pseudomonadota; class Gammaproteobacteria; order Burkholderiales; family Burkholderiaceae_D; genus Telluria; species Telluria phyllosphaerae. Next base: position 8,702 of record JAKOOD010000345.1, read on the forward strand.
GTTACTACAATCCCTACGGCAGCCAGGGCATCGGCGCCACCGGTCCCGGCCAGGACCTGTACTTCTACCGCCGCATCATCGAAGTGCCGCGCGTGAGCGAGAACGAAAACCGTACCCTGCACGTCGACGCCGTGCTCGAAGGCGGTTTTGCGCTGCTGGACAAGTCCTGGACCTGGAGCCTGGGCTACAACCACAGCACCATCCGCGGCGACGTGCGCTCGACCGGCAACCTGAATTTGCTGAACCTGAAAAAGGCGCTCGGCCCGTCCTTTCGCAACGCCGGCGGCGTGGTCCAGTGCGGCACCCCGGCGGCGCCGATCGCGCTTGCCAAATGCGTGCCCTTCGACATCCTGGGCGGCCCGTCGGCCTCGACCGCGGCCGCGCTGAACTACGTGATGTCGGTCGGCCAGGCCACCTACGGCTCGACCGTCAACAGCACCACCGCCGACATCACCGGCGACCTGTTGACGCTGCCGGCCGGCGCGCTCGGCGTGGCGGCCGGACTCGAGCACCGCGCGGTGCGCGGCGAGGACCGGCCCGGCCAGTTCGAGCAGTCGGGCTATTCGAGCGACCTGGCCGGCAACACCACGATCGGCAAGTACAGCGTGCGCGAGGCCTACCTCGAATTCAACATCCCGCTGCTGAAGGACCTGCCGCTGATGCGCAGCCTGGCGCTCGACATCGCCTCGCGCCATTCGGACTACAGCAACTTCGGCAGCACCACCAACAGCAAGGCCAGCCTGCTGTGGAAACCGGCGCGCGACCTGCTGGTGCGCGCCACCTACGCCGAGGGCTTCCGCGCGCCGGCGCTGGCCGACAGCTTCGGCGGCGGCTCGCAGGGCTACGATTCCTACCTGGACGCCTGCGACAGCCTGTATGGCGAAGCCGCCAGGACCCCGGCGGTCAAGGCGCGCTGCAGCGCCGCCGGGGTGCCGGTCACCTTCCGCCAGGTCAACCAGGCCGGGGCGCCGGTGCCGGCTTCCGGCGCCCAGACCCCGGTGCCCTTCACCGTCGGCGTCGGCAACGGCGCGCTGCGGCCGGAAACCGCGACCACCCGCACCCTGGGCCTGGTCTACAGCCCGTCCTGGCTGAGCGGCCTGTCGGTGGCGCTCGACTGGTTCGACATCCGCGTGCAGAACCGCATCACCACGGTCACTGCCGTGTTCGAGATCAACCAGTGCTACATCGACAACGTGCAGGCCTTCTGCGACCGCATCCGCCGCGACCCGGCGACCGGCCAGATCGCCAGCCTGTCGCGCGGCACCTTGAACCTGGGCGAACTGGCGACGGAAGGCATCGACCTGAGCCTGGCCTACCGCCTGCCGCGCACCGGTCTCGGCCAGTTCAACATCCGCACCGAGACGACCTACGTCGACAAGTACGATACCCGCAGCACCGTGACCGCCGCCCCGCTCCGCTACGCCGGCGAATACGGCTACAACCGGGTCAAGTCCAACCTGGCGCTCGACTGGAGCCTGGGCAACTGGAGCGCCACCCTGGCCTCGCGCTACTACAGCAAGATCAAGGTGCACTGCTGGAGCGCGCCGCTCAACCAGGAGTGCAGCAACCCGAACGACAAGACCAGCTGGGGCAGCGGCTACAACCGCCTGGGCGCCATGGTCTACAGCGACCTCTCGATCGGCTATGCGCTGCCGTGGAAGGCGCGCCTGCTGGCCGGCGCCAACAACGTGTTCAACCGCAAGCCGACCATCGTGTACGACGCCGGCAGCGCGCTGGGCGGCGCCTCGTCGTCCTCGGCGGTGGACCCGGAGCGGCCGATCGACCGCTTTTTCTACGTGCGCTATCACCAGTCGTTCTGAGATCGCCCTTCCGGCCGACACATTCCTGCGGCGGCAGTGTGTTTTTTACGCAACACCCCTGTGTTCGAGCATCTTGCCACTGGGCATCGACTCCGCCATGCGGCCATGCACCCGCTTCCCCGTCATTTCGCATTGCAGCAGCCGGGTCGGCATGCACCGTCATGAAGCCCTGTCAATAAGCCATTCGTTCGACCGGATTACCGGTTGAAACGCCATCCATCGCTCCCCACCCCGCACCATTGCAGTGCAACAGATCCGGTAAATTGTTTCATGCTGGACACAGTCAGGCGGCGCTTTTGCATGCGTTTTGCGGGCAAAAAAGCAGGTTCCGAAAGCGCAGATTTGCCTGCATCAGCGGCATTCAGATGTATGACATACAAGAAGTTGTAAATATGTATTTACGTAACAATTCATCATACATACGTCTCAACATTGACAACGCATGTGCAGAAATGTTTCTATTGCCAAAGTGCAAAGCATGCATATCGCATCGCTTTCGACACGAGCCGCAGCGTCAACCGCCTGCGGCTCCTACCAATGCCATGTCCTAACCCAGGAGTCATCCAATGATGGAAAAAGTCTTGTCCCGGTCGATCCGCCTGCTGTGCGTCAGCGGCGTCGCGTTCGGGATGCATGCGGCCAACGCCCAAGAAGCGCAAACCGCACCGCTGCAGCGC
>JAKOOD010000101.1 GCA_022701635.1 Burkholderiaceae bacterium
CAGCGGCGGCACTTCGCCGATGGCGTGGAAATACAGTGGAAACAAACCCCAGCACAGGAAGGCGAGGGCGGCGGACAAGATGCCGGTGCGCATGGAAAGATGAAAAAATTATCGGGTGGACATTATCCCCGAAGCGGCGCCACTCTGCTGGCACCCTGTATTTATGCGGCAGGGATCGCTGTCGAGTCGCGCGCCCGTGCCCCGGCAGATGGGGCAGACTGCGGTCTTGCCTGAACAAAAATTTTGAGAAAATGTTGGAAAAATGAGCCGCTCGCCGGAAAGCCCGGCTTGTCTTTCCTTGTCTATTATTCTATTGTGCAACGCACCGGAACAACCAAGGTGAAAACTTGTCGCAACATAACAAAAGCAGCCTGGCCGCACTGACCCTGGCGGCGATCGGTATCGTCTATGGCGACATCGGCACCAGCCCGCTGTACACGCTGAAAACCATCTTCGATCCGACCCACGGGCTGCCTTTGAGCACGCCGAACCTGCTGGGCATCGTGTCGCTGATCTTCTGGGGCTTGACGATGATCGTGTCGCTCAAGTACGTGACCCTCGTGCTGCGCGCCGACAACCGCGGCGAGGGCGGCGTCATGGCGCTGATGGCGCTGGCCATGAATTCGGTCACGCGCCACTCGCGCTGGCATTACGTCCTGATGGTGATCGGCGTGATCGGCGCCACCATGTTCTACGGCGACAGCGTGATTACGCCGGCCATTTCCGTGCTGGGCGCGATCGAAGGCCTGGAAGTGGCCACCCCGGGCCTGGAAAAATACGTGGTGCCGCTGACCATCGCCGTGCTGCTGGTCCTGTACAGCGTGCAGAAACACGGCACCGCCGGCATCGGCCGCTTCTTCGGTCCGGTCATGATCGTCTGGTTCCTCGTACTGGCGGTGATGGGCATCATCAACATCGTGCAGGCGCCGGTGATCCTGCAGGCGCTGAACCCGTGGCATGCCATCGAATTCATGGTGAGGAACAAGTTCATCGCCTTCGTCGCATTGGGCGCGGTGGTGCTGTCGCTGACCGGGGCCGAGGCCCTGTACGCCGACATGGGCCACTTCGGCAAGAAGCCGATCCGCGTGGCTTGGTTCCTGGTCGTGTTCCCGGCGCTGGCGCTGAACTACCTGGGCCAGGGCGGCCTCTTGATCATGCACCCGGAAACGGTCGAGAACCCGTTCTTCCACCAGCTCGGCAGCTGGAGCGTGCTGCCGCTGGTGGTGCTGTCGACCATGGCGGCCGTGATCGCCTCGCAGGCGACGATTTCCGGCACCTTCTCGATGACCAAGCAGGCGATCGCGCTGGGACTGCTGCCGCGCATGCGCGTGATGCACACGTCGGAAAGCGAGATCGGCCAGATCTATATCCCTGCCGTGAACTGGCTGCAGCTGATCGTGGTACTGATCGCGGTGGTCGGCTTCGGCTCGTCGGACAAGCTGGCCGGTGCCTACGGCATCGCGGTGACGGCGACCATGTTCGCCACGACCTTCCTGACCTTCTTCGTGATCCGCTACCGCTGGCACCTGCCGCTGTGGCTGTGCATCGGCGCCACCGGCTTGTTCATGGTGATGGACATCGCGCTGTTCTCGGCCAGCACGCTGAAACTGCTGCACGGCGGCTGGTTCCCGCTGCTGCTGGGCGCGGTGCTGCTGACCACCATGCTGACCTGGAAGCGCGGCCGCGAACTGGTGTTCGAGAACCTGGAAAAGCATGCGATCCCGCTCGACGACTTCCTGCAATCGCTGTTCGTCGCGCCGCCGGCGCGGGTGGCCGGCACCGCCATCTTCCTGCGCGGCGAAACCGACGGCGTGCCGCACGCGCTGCTGCACAACCTGCTGCACAACAAGGTGCTGCACGAGCGCGTGGTGTTCCTGACCGTGCACATCCGCGAAGAGCCGTATGTGCCCCAGGCCGAGCAGCTGCAGGTGACGGCGCTGGGCCACAACTGCTTCCAGTTGAACGTCAGCTACGGCTTCAAGGACGAGGCCAACATCCCCGACATCATGCGCCTGTGCGCCATGAAGGATCTCGAGTTCGAGATGATGGAAACCTCGTTCTTCATCGCGCGCCAGACCGTGATCTCGGTGCCGGGCCAGGGCATGATGCCGTGGCGCGAACACCTGTACGTGGCGATGCAGAGGAATGCGCGCACCGCCGCCGACTACTACCAGATCCCGGCCAACCGGGTGATCGAGCTGGGCACGCAGGTGGAAATTTAAGGACGCTTGGACGACACGGCATTACAAAAAATGTACATGTGGCATGCGGTCTGCAGGTAAGGTTGAGGTTTTCTTACCAAGGACCCGCATGAAACTGAAGTCTCCCCTCGCCGGCGTGCTGCTGGCCGCCTCCCTCGCCCTCAGCCTGACCGCCTGCGGTGGCGGCGATGACGATGGCGGCAGCAACGTGGTGGTCGCCAACCCAGCCGCCTTCACCAAGACCGACACCACCGTCGGCACCGGCGTCGAAGCCACCACTGGCAAGACCGCCACCGTCACCTACACCGGCTGGCTGTACAGCGCCACCGCGGCCGACCATAAAGGCACCCAGTTCGATACCGGCTCGCTGTCCTATGCCGTCGGTTCGACCCAGCTGATCGCCGGCTTCGACCAGGGCGTGCAAGGCATGAAAGTCGGCGGCAAGCGTACCGTGCTGGTGCCGTCGAACCTGGGTTACGGCAGCACCGGCAACTCCCAAGGCACTGTCCGGATTCCGCCGAACGCCGGCCTGGTGTTCGACATCTCGCTCACCGCCGTCAAATAAGCTCTTCCCTGAGCGCCGGCGCCGGCCGGATCCGTACCGCCGCCGGCCCATGGCGCAGCGTGGACAGCAGCACCGCCACGCCCGCCTCGTGATAACTTTCTGACACGGTACATACAGCGTCGATCATGTGGAAATGCTATCCTAGGCCGCCTGGCCGCGTCGGCCGTAGCGGATCCACCCGGGAATTCGTCAGCCACGCCCTGGCGTACCAACGAAAAACCTGGAGAGCGCAATGACAGCAAGAGACAGTACGGAAGCCCAAGCCATCCACGACCTCACGCCGCGCCAGCGGGTGTGGGCCATCGTCGGCGCCTCATCGGG
>JAKOOD010000105.1 GCA_022701635.1 Burkholderiaceae bacterium
TTCTTCGTTGGGGGGCGACCTGGTTTCGACGTGGGTTGCAAAGCAGCGCAGGGCATACCGAGGACTGGTTACCTCGTAAATACATCCAGAAATCAATAACTGCAAACGATAACTCGTACGCACTCGCAGCTTAATTGCTGCTAGCTCTACACTACCTCGCCTCTGGGGTGGGCCGCAAGGCAAGTAGAGTCATTTACAGAGGCTAGGACTCAACCGGGTTACTTGGTTGCTTCCGAAATTTAAGGTAACTCGCTGGTACACAGGGTGCACATCCCCGTTGTGCCGGTTAAATTAAATGATAGTGCTAAGTATGTAGAACTGTCTGTAGAGTGCTTGCGGACGAGGGTTCGATTCCCTCCGCCTCCACCAGTATTCAAAAACAAAGCCCGCCAGGCGCAAGCCTGGCGGGCTTTGTTTTTGAATACTGGTGTTGTCTCGGAGGGAATCGGATCCTCGTCCGGCACGGACGAGGGGCGGAGCCGGGAATTCGCGCCGCACCGCGGCGCGCCGGCGCAGCGGCCTTTGCGCTGGCAAGCGCAAAGGACTCTCCGATTCGCCCGTTCAAGCAATCGCGCAGCGATTGCGCCTTGGCTTCGACATACCCAATCCCCCAGCACGCCACGAACAAGCCCCAGCCCCCTGCTGTGTTAGCATTAAATCAACGCAAACCACACTACACCGCACGCCAACAAAAATCAGGGAGCAAAACCAGTGCTGAAAATCAACGGCAAAGAAGTCACCTACACCAAATCCTTCCTGCTCGAACGCGGCGAGGAAGCCATCCTGTCCGGCCCCGAGTTGTCGAATGAAACGCTGCGCCTGAGCAGCTTCGAGTACATGGCCGGCATGAGCAGCAAGGCCGACGTCCGGGCCGAGCTGGTCGACGGCGCGGTTACGCTGCGCATGCCCTTCCTCGACAAGGGCTCGTTCGCCACCACGCTCCAGCTGGAGCTGAACAACAAGTCGACCATGAAGCTGCGCATCGCCGGCATGGGCGTCGGCGGCAACCTGCTGGTACAGCTGGACGTCTACCTCAGCCGCCCGGTCAATTTCGCCCCGCGCTGACGCATCCGGACTGTCGTCGGCATCACCTCCGGCACCCGGTTCCCCATGTTGCGTCACGGGCGGCACGCCCGGCTGAGGCGCATCAACCCCGTCGCTGCGTGATCCGTCACCGTAGAGGCTTCGCCGCTGCCCGAGCCAGGCCATGCAACACATCGTTTGTCCCGCGACGCCCGACCGCACCGAGGTGGTCCGATGGATGCCTTGAGCACGCGGCGCGCCCTGCTCGCCGGCTGCGGCCTGTTCGCCGCCGGGATCGTGCTTGGCGCCGCGCTGGCACCGCGCGTGCTGGCGCCGGCCCCGGTGACGGTGGCGCGCGGCACCACCCTGGCCAGCTTCGCGCCGGAAGCGATCCTGTCGGTCACCTATGCCACCCGCAGCGGCATCACCACCCTGCAGCGCGCGGCGCGCGGCGCCCGCTTCCACGTGCAATCGACCTATGCCGACGAGCGCCCGCCGCAGCGCTGCACGGTGCCCGCCGACCTGGCCGGCCACCTGGTCCGGTTCGCGGAAATGAAGGCGCGGCGCGGCCTCTCGCGCGAGCAGCGCGAGCGCGAATTCCCGCTCCAGCTGGGGGTGCTGGACATCCGCGACAACGTCACCGGCGAGCCGGCGGTGTCGGTGCTGGTGTTTGCCAACCGGGCGCAATCGGCGCTGGCGGTGGCGCTGGAAGGCTATGCCGGCGAGGTGATCCTGCCGGTGTCCGAGCTCAGGTGGCTGGAACAGGCCTGCGACACGGTCGCCGTGAGCGAGCAACCGGCGCCGCCGCTGGCCGAACCGGCGGCCGCGCCGGACGCCATGGTGGTCACGACGTCGGCCCCGGATCCGTCCCCGGCGCCACCATCAACTCCTTGAGCAGCGCATCGTTAAAGGCCGGCAAGTCGTCGGGCTTGCGGCTGGTGACCAGGCGCGCATCGACCACGACCTCGTCGTCGGTCCACTCGGCGCCGGCATTGGTCAGGTCGCGCTTCAGGCTCGGCCAGCTGGTCAGGTGCTTGGCGGTGGCGATGCCGGCGTCGATGAGGGTCCAGGGACCGTGGCAGATCGCGGCGACCAGCTTCTCCTCGACCGGGAAGCCGCGGATGAACGCGATTGCTTCCTTGCTCATGCGAAGTTGATCCGGGTTGGCGACGCCGCCCGGCAGCACCAGCCCGTCGAAGTCGGTCGGGTTGGCGTCGGCGACGTCGAGCTCGACCTTGAATGTGTCGGCCGGCTGCAGCTGGTTGAAGCCCTGCACCTCGGCGCCGGCCGGCTTGGGCGATACCAGCACCACGGTCGCCCCGTGTTCTTCGAGGAAGGAACGCGGGCTGGTGTATTCGATCTGTTCCACGCCATCGGTCATCAGCATCGCGACGCGGATGCCTTGCAGCGGCTTGCCGTCAGCTTGTTCCAACATAAGGACCTCCATGATTCGTCAACTAGTCATGGAAGCATTCTAGGCACGCCGCGGCCGGCACGGCGCGCGGTGTCCGGCAGGCATCTACTGCTGGAGCTGCCCGAGGATCGCCCCGTTGAATGCCGGGATATCGTCCGGCTTGCGGCTGGTGACCAGCTTGCCGTCGACCACCACCGGCTGGTCGCTCCATTTTGCGCCGGCATTTTCCAGGTCGACCTGCAGTGTCGGCCAGCTGGTCATCTGGCGGTTGGTGACGAGGTCGGCGTCGATCAGGGTCCAGGGGCCGTGGCAGATGGCGGCGATCGGCTTGTTGGCCATGCCGAAGGCGTGGATGAAGGCGATCGATTCCGCCGACAGGCGCAGCTGGTCCGGGTTGGCGACGCCGCCCGGCAGCACCAGCGCGTCGAAGTCGGCGTGGTTGGCGCCGCGCACGTCCCGCTCGACCTTGAAGGTCTGGTCCGGGGTCAGCTGGTTGAAGCCCTGGATGGTCTCGCCGGGCGCTTTCGGCGACAGCAGCGTCACGGTCGCGCCCTGCTCTTCCAGGAAGCTGCGCGGCCCGGTGTACTCGACCTGCTCGACGCCGTCGGTCATCAGGATGGCGACGCGTTTGCCCTGCAGGGCCGGGGATGAAGCTTGTTGCATGTGACCTCCACTTGAACAATGATTATCAGAATATTCATTGTAGAGGGCATGGTGCGACGACGGCGCCCGTATGCGTGGTGAGTACCTGCTCAGCCGGCCAGCGCCTGCCACACCATCCACATGTTGGCGGCGGAAATCACCACGAACAGGCACCAGGCCAGGCTCGACGTCCACCAGGCGTTCACGAAGCGGCCCATCAGGTCGCTGCGGCCGGTGAGACGGATCAGCGGGTACATGGCAAACGGCAGCTGCATGCTGAGCACGACCTGGCTGCCGACCAGCATCTTGCCGATCGCGTGGTCGCCCAGCGTCAGCACCCCGACCATGGCCGGCGCCAGCGCCAGGGCGCGCGTGATCAGGCGCCGTTGCCAGCACGGGATCTTCATCTTGAGGAAGCCTTCCATGATCACCTGGCCGGCGATGGTGCCGGTAAAGGTCGAGCTCTGGCCGGACGCCAGCAGCGCCAGGCCGAACAGGATGGCGGCCAGGGCGGTGCCGGCTACCGGCGCCAGCAGGTAATAGGCCTGGTCGATGTCCATCACGTTGCCGCCGCCCGGCTTGTGAAAGGCGGCCGCGGCCAGCACCAGGATGGCGCCGTTGATGAACAGCGCCAGGATCAGCGAGACGACGGTGTCGATGCGCGACATCCCGATCGCTTCGGCCAGCCGCTCTTCCCGTCCCTGCATGCCGAGCGCAGCGACGCGGGTCTGCACCACCGACGAATGCAGGTACAGGTTGTGCGGCATCACGGTCGCCCCCAGGATGCCGATGGCGAGGTAGAGCGCGTCGCGGTCGGCGATTTTTTCGAGCGAAGGCACCAGGCCGGCCGCCACCGCGTGCCAGTCGGGCGAGACCAGCGCCAGTTCCGCGAACAGGCAGATGGCGATGGTGGCGATCAGCGCCAGGATGATGGCTTCCAGCTGGCGGAAACCCTTGCCCTTGAGCGCCAGGATCAGCAGGGTGTCGAGCGCGGTGAGCGCCACCCCGGCCGGCAGCGATACCCCGAGCAGCAGGTGGAAGGCAAGCGCGCAGCCGAGCACCTCGGCCAGGTCGCAGGCGATGATCGAGAGTTCCGCGAACAGCCACAGCGCCTTGGCCGACAGCGGCGAATATTGCTCGCGGCAGTGCACGGCCAGGTCCTTGCCGGTGACGATGCCGAGCCGCATGCTGAGGCATTGCAGCACGATGGCCGCCAGGCTCGACAGCACCACCACGAACAGCAATTGGTAGCCGAACTGGGAGCCGCCCTGGATGGCCGTCGCCCAATTGCCCGGATCCATGTAGCCGACCGACACCATCAGGCCGGGGCCGGCGTAGCGGATGACTTTCTTCCAGAACGGGTCGCTCTCCGGAACGGTGACGGTACCGGAGACTTCGGAGGGACAGAACGGGGCGGTGGCGGTGGTGGGTAGCTTGAACATGGGGTGTGCGCAGTCGGATCGACCGATTCTAGCGCAAACCCTTGGTTTAGATGAGTCCGCTCACACCCGCTCCCTCAAGCCGTTTTATTGCCCAGCACCTGCATGCGTGTACGCAGGCGGCGGATCTCGTCGGCCATGTCGACCACCAGGGCCGCCAGGTCTTCGTTGGCGTCGAAATCGCGTTCGACGCGCAGCAGGCGGCGCGCGCGCGTCAGGTCGATGCTGCGGAAGCGCAAGGCAGTCACCTGGACCGCCGGCTGGCTGCCGAGCACGCCCGCGTGCACGTGGCGCACCACCCAGTCCGGCTCCACATCGCAGGCGCGCGCCAGTTCCTCGATCGTCAGGGCGACCTCGTCCAGCAGCACGCCACTCAGGCTTTGCTGAATCACCATCTCATGCTCCTATGCGTTCACGGGGATTGAAGGCCAGGTCGCGCGCCATCGCCTCGTACAGCTCGCGCGCGCGGTCGCTGCTGGCGGGCGGCAGCACCACGTCCAGGATCAGGTACAGGTCGCCCGGCTGCGCCGCCGGGATGCCGCGGCCCTTCAGGCGCAGCTTGCGCCCGCTCTGGGAACCGGCCGGCACCGTCACCTCGACCGGGCCGGACGGCGTCGGCACCGAGATACTGGCGCCGAGGGCGGCTTCCCACGGCGCCACCGGCACGTTCTCGTAGACGTTGGTGCCTTCGAGGCGGTAGCGCGCATCCGGGTTCAGTTGCACTTCGAGGTAGATGTCGCCGGCCGGCCCGCCGCCGGCGCCGGGGTGGCCCTGCCCCTTCATGCGCAGCTGCTGGCCCGGGGTGATGCCCTTCGGGATGGTGACGCTGAGGGTCTTGTCGCGGGTGACGGTGCGGCCCGACGCGTCCGGTTCGGGCACGCGCAGGGTCACCGTGCGGGTGGCGCCCTGGTAGGCGTCGCGCAGGTCGATGGCGATGGCGGCATGGATGTCCTCGCCGGCCATGCGGAAGCCGCCGCCCATGCCGCCCATGCCGGCGCCCGGTCCGGCACCGGCGCGGCCGCGCCGGCCGA
>JAKOOD010000114.1 GCA_022701635.1 Burkholderiaceae bacterium
TAATCGGCCTTGGCGCTGAAGAAGCGCCACGACACGATGCCGCTCGAATCGATGAAGTGCTCGACGAAGTTGTTCGGTTCCGTGACCGCTGCGCTGGTGAAGGTCGGCGGCGGCAGGTCGTTCAAGCCTTCGAAGCTGCGGCCCTGCAGCAGTTCGGTCAGGCTGCGTTCCAGCGCCACCTCGAAGCTCGGGTGCGCGCCGAAGGAAGCGAACACGCCGCCGGTCTTCGGATTCATCAGGGTGACGCACATCACCGGGTACATGCCGCCCAGCGAGGCATCCTTGACCAGCACCGGGAAGCCCTGCTCTTCCAGGCCCTTGATGCCGGCGACGATGCCCGGGTATTTCGCCAGCACCTCGGCCGGCACGTCCGGCAGCGCCAGTTCTTCTTCCAGGATCTCGCGCTTGACCGCGCGCTCGAAAATCTCGGACAGGCACTGCACCTGCGCTTCGGCCAGCGTGTTACCGGCGCTCATGCCGTTACTGGCGTACAGGTTCTCGATCAGGTTGGACGGGAAATACACGGTCGCGCCGTCCGACTGGCGGATATACGGGAACGACACGATGCCGCGTGCGGCGTTACCGGAATTGGTATCGACCAGGTGCGAGCCACGCAGCTCGCCGTCCGGATCGTAGATGCCGAGGCTGTAGTCGTCGAGGATATCGGTCGGCACCGCATCGTCCGGGCCGGGCTGGAACCAGCGCTCGTTCGGGTAATGCACGAAGTCGGCGTTGGCGATGTCCGCGCCCCAGTAGCTGCCGGCATAGAAATGGTTGTTGCTCAGGCGTTCGATGTATTCGCCCAGCGCCGAGGCCAGCGCGCTTTCCTTGGTCGCGCCCTTGCCGTTGGTGAAGCACATCGGCGAATGCGCATCGCGGATATGCAGCGACCACACGTTCGGGACGATGTTGCGCCACGACGCGATCTCGATCTTGATGCCCAGCTTGGCCAGCAGGCCGGACATGTTGGCGATGGTCTGCTCCAGCGGCAGGTCCTTGCCGGGGATGTAGGTGGCCGCGTCGCTCGATGGCTGCGCGGTCAGCAGCGCCTGGGCGTCGGCGTCCAGGTTCTCGACTTCCTCGATGACGAATTCGGGACCCTGCTGCACCACCTTCTTGACGGTGCAGCGGTCGATCGAACGGAGGATACCCTGGCGGTCCTTGTCCGAGATATCGGCCGGCAGCTCGACCTGGATCTTGAAGATCTGCTGGTAGCGGTTTTCCGGGTCGACGATATTATTCTGCGACAGGCGGATGTTTTCGGTCGGGATGTTGCGGGTATCGCAGTACAACTTCACGAAATAGGCCGCGCACAGGGCCGACGAGGCCAGGAAGTAATCGAACGGACCCGGCGCCGAGCCGTCGCCCTTGTAGCGGATCGGCTGGTCGGCGATGACCGTGAAGTCGTCGAACTTGGCTTCGAGGCGAAGCTTGTCGAGGAAGTTGACCTTAATTTCCATTGCAGAGTTCCAAATCAGTGTTCAAAGCGAAATAGCCGCCATTATCCGTCCTTTCAGCCGTGCGGCATACCTGGAAAGTGTGTCGTAATTTCGGCACCGCAATGCAAAAATCTTGCCGCTAATAAACTAATACGTCACAGTGTCAGCTCAGCAACGACATGTTGTCGTTCTCAAGGAGCTTCTTTTGGCAACTCTCATTCCCTCGATCGGCGCCTGTTCTTCCCGCATGACACCTGGAGAACGCAGGCTCGCAGCCCGTCTCGAGGACAAACTGGAAGACGACTATCTGTGCTGGTACGACGTCTCGATCGGCGATCGTACCCAGCATCCGGACTTCGTCGTCTTTCATCCGAGCAGGGGCCTGCTGGTATTGGAAGCCAAGGACTGGCGCCTCGACACGATCGTCAACATCGACAAACAATACGCAACGCTGGTCACGGCCGATGGCGACAAGCGCGTGCTGAATCCGCTCGAACAGGCGCGCCAGTACATGTTTACAGTCACAAACAAGCTGGAGCGAGATGCGCTCTTGGTGTGGCCGAGCGGCTCCTTGAAAGGCAAACCGTTCTTCCCCTACGGCCACGGTGTCGTGCTCACCAACATTACCCGCAAACAGTTCGATAGCACCGATATGGGCGAGGTCCTGCCGTCGCATCTCGTCATCTGCCAGGATGAGATGACGGAAAGCGCCGACGCCGAAGCTTTCCAGCAGCGGCTGTGGAGTATGTTTCCCATCAAATTCAAGATGCCGCTGTCCTTGCCGCAGATCGATCGCATACGCTGGCACATGTTCCCGGAGGTGCGCATCCCGGCCCAGCCCGACCTGCCGGACGGGGCCGGCCGGAACATGGTCGAGATACCGGACCTGTTGCGCGTGATGGATCTGCAACAGGAACAGTTGGCGCGCAGCCTGGGCGAAGGCCATCGCGTCATCCACGGTGTTGCCGGATCGGGCAAGACGCTGATCCTGGGTTATCGCGCCGAGCATCTGGCGAAGACGCATGCGCGCCCTATCCTGGTGCTCTGCTACAACAAGACACTGGCGACGAAACTGGCCAGCGTCATGGAAGCGAAAGGCTTGCAAGACAAGGTGAAGGTGGCGACCTTCCATGCCTGGTGCGTGCGGCAGCTCGATACCTATCACGCCGGCAAACCGGTCAACAAGGGCGATACCAACGCGTTTTTCGAAGCCTGCGTGGAGCGCGTCATCCATTCGGTCGATCGAAAGCTGATCCCGGCTGCCCAATATGATGCGGTGCTGATCGACGAGGGGCACGACTTCAAGCCGGAATGGTTCAAACTGGTCGTGCAGATGATTCATCCGGATTCGAAATCGCTCCTCGTCTTGTATGACGATGCGCAGTCCATCTACAGCGGTCCCCAAAAAAGAAAATTCTCGTTTTCCAGTGTCGGGATCCAGGCAAAGGGCCGCACCACGATTCTGAAACTGAATTACCGGAACACGACGGAAATACTGGCCGTGGCTCGGGCATTCGCCGATGACTTGCTGTCGCCCGCGGATGCGGAAGAAGACCAGGCGCCGACTGTGTTACCGATGAGTGCAGGCCGCCATGGTCCGAAACCCTTGCTCGTCAAACTCCCCACGCTTCAGCAGGAAGCGGAATTTTTGGCGCAGCGCTTGAGCGAAGCCAACAAATTGGGCATGCCATGGAATGAGATGGCCGTGGTGTACCGGCGATATGGCATTGGCCAGAAGCTGGCCGAGGTCCTGGCGCGCAAGGGTATTCCGATCCAGTGGCAACAGGACAAGCGGCACGCCTATACCCCGGCACATGACAGCGTCAAACTGATCACCATGCACAGCAGCAAGGGATTGGAGTTCCCCTTCGTCTGCATTCCTGGTATCGGCGCACCTTCCCGGGACGGCGAGGCGATTCAGGATGAAGCGCGCCTGCTGTACGTGGCCATGACGCGGGCGACGAGCGAGTTGGTCATGACGCATAGCGATACGTCACCCTTGTCGGAAAAGATGGAGACGGCCATGGGGGCATTGCAGGCCGTTTGAAAACCCCCGTGCGCCGCATCCCGACAATTGTGGCGCACAATTGATATCGGATTTTCACGATGTCACGCTGTAAAAGTTAAAATAGTATAATTGTGAAAACAACAAGGCAATGGTAACTGCGCCATGCGGCGCACCCCTGCCCTTCATTAGAGATACAGTCAGCATCCGGGGGCACCCTCGGTTCTCGATCCGGAAGAAATATGTGGGCCATGTCGTGTCGTTGTGAATGTTCCCGGATTGTGTCTTACGTCACGCCCTCTCCCCTCGCGCCGCCACCGGCCACCGGCAACCACTACCAGAACACGTATGACATTTGACCAGGCAAGCGTCGCCACGCTGATGCACGGCGACCATCACGACCCGTTTTCCGTCCTCGGCATGCATCGCCACCATGGCGAACTGGTGGTACGCGCCCTGCTGCCCGGCGCGGTTGCGGTGGAGCTGATCGACACCAAGACCGGCCGCAAGCTGGCCAGCCTGAAGCGGGTCGACGACAGCGACGTGTTTTGCGCCGCCATCCCGCGCCGCAAGAATCCTTTCCCCTACCGCCTGCGGGTCGACTGGGGCACGCACCGCCAGGA
>JAKOOD010000118.1 GCA_022701635.1 Burkholderiaceae bacterium
GGTCGAGCGCAGTGCGGATTCGGTGTCGAGCGTGCGGACCTCGCGTCCCAGCGCGGCCGAGGCTTGTTCCAGCGTGCGCGCCGTCTCCGGATGCGCGGGCAGCGCATGCAGCATGCCCGGCTTTTGCGCGCCCTGGCCGGGAAAGGTGAACAGCACGCTCATGCCGCCGCCCGCCCATGCCAGGGATCGGCCACCAGCAGCGGGCCGCCGGCCGTCTTCAGCATGACGCGGCCGCCGCGCAGGTATTCGCCGAGCGCGAAGCCGGCGTGGCCGGTGTCGAGCTGGATGTCGATGCGGCAGGCGGCCTCCGCCTGCAGCGATGCCAGGGCCGCGATGGTGGCGGGCGCCGGCGGCTGCGGGACGCGCACCAGCAGATCGAGGTCGCTGTCCGGGCGCAGCACCGGCAGGCCGCTGGCCAGCCAGAAGCCGGCGCCGCCGGCCGGCCCCCATGCCAGGCCGAGCGCATGCAGCCGCCGGGCCAGACCGAGCAGGGCGGCGATGCAGGGCAGGCGGTCGGCCGCGGCGCGCAGGTCGAGCGCCGGCCCCTTCATCACCGCCGCCGCCAGCTGTTCGGGGGTGACGCAGCGGACGACGGCGTCCGCGGCCAGGGTGCCGGCGCAGCGCTGCTTGCGCAGCGGGCCGCGGGCGCCGACCGGGACCTGGCCGGCGCCAGGCGTATCGCGGCGCACCACCAGCGGCGCGCGGGCCAGCCAGGTGCCGTCGTCCAGCCAGTCCGGTCGCGCGCCTGCCGCGACGAACCCGTCCGGCGCGCCGGCGAACAGCAGGTCGTGCGGACGCCAGGACGGATGCATGGCCGTGCGCACTTCAGGCCACCAGCGCGCGCGTGGCGAAGAACAGCAGCGACGGTCCGAGCAGGCAGCCGAGGCCGGTGTGGAAGGTCGCGACCAGGGCGCCGTAGGGCACCAGGCGGCGGTCGGTGGCGGCCAGGCCGGCCGAGACGCCGCTGACCGTGCCGGCCAGGCCGCCGAACACCATCGCCGAGCGCGGCGTGCCGAGGCGCAGGAAGCGCGCCGCCATCGGCGTGCCGACCATCACGATGATCGCCTTGACCAGGCCGGTGGCGATGCTGAGGGCCATTACCTCCGAGCTGGCGCCGATCGCCGCGCCGGTCACCGGGCCGACGATGTAGGTGACGGCGCCGGCGCCGATGGTGGTGATGCTGACGGCGTCGCGGTAGCCGAAGGCGTAGGCCACGCTGGCGCCGACCACGAAGGGCAGCAGGGTGCCGAGCAGCAGTGCGAACACGCCGATCAGGCCGGCCTTGCGCGCTTCGACCACCTGCACCTCGAAGGCGGTGGCGACGATGGCGAAGTCGCGCAGCATGGCGCCGCCCATCAGGCCGATGCCGGCGAACAGCGAGACGTCGGCCAGGCCCTGCTTGCCGCCGCTCTGGATGCCGCCCCAGTAGGCCAGGCCGAGGCCGATCAGGATCGCGATCGCCGAGCCGTGGACGCGGCCGAAGGTGAGCTTTTTGGACAGGAACATCGACACCAGCATCACCAGGCCGACCAGGGCGAAGGCGGTGACCAGGCCGTTGTGCTTGGCGGTTTTTTCAAGTAATTCGAGCATGATCGTCTCCTTCAGGCGTGGCGCGGGTCGATGCCCGGTTCGGTATCGGCGTCGGCGCCCGCGGTGGCGGGGGCCGGACGTTCGCTGCGGTTCAGCAGGGCGATGCAGCAGGCGCAGGCGGCGACGCTGGCAAAGGCGGCCAGCAACGCCACCGGGCCGCCGCGCAGGGCCGCCACCACGTTCTGGCTGGCGGCCATCGCCACCACCACCGGGATGTACATGGCGCCCCAGAAGGCGACGCCCATTTCGGTGTGCTCGGGCATCAGGCCGCGCTTGTGCATATACAGCCTGGCGCAGATCAGCAGGATCATGGCGATGCCGACTCCGCCGACGTTGGTTTTGGCGCCCAGCAGCGACCCGAGCAGGTCGCCCAGGAAGATGCCGAGCAGGTGGCACACGGCCAGCAATGCGGTTCCGTAGATAATCATGTCGTCTCCTCTTCGTTCAAGAAAAAGTGCGCGCCGGCGTATTGTGTTGTTGGTTGGCGCGGTCGCTGGCAATCGGGTCAGGGGGTCGTCAGTCGGCGGCCTCCCATTGCGTCTCCAGCAGTGCACGGACCCGGCGCGAGGCGGCGCGGTGCGGTCCTTGCAGCCGTTTGGCCAGGCCCCGGTCGGGGTCGTCGCGGATGTCGGCCAGCGCCGCTTCCAGCGCGCCGTGCACCAGCGCCAGGTCCTGCTCGTCGGGCAGCGCCAGGTTGGTCGGCCGCAGCATCTTCCACAGGATGCCGAGCGAGGCGTAGTTCTTGATGTCGTAGGCCATCGGCGGCACTTTTTCGGCCAGCCGTTCCAGCGCTTCCACCGTGCGCAATGTGACGCGCGCGGCCGAGGCCTTGCCCATCGCATGCACCATCACGCCCGGGTCGTCGAGTGCGATCAGGCGGTTGGCCTGGTAGCCGTGGGCCAGGAAGGCGCCCGACATCGCCAGGCCCACCACCAGCCCGATCACCGGATGGCCGGCCAGGCGCGCCTGGGCATAGGCCCCTGCGGCACCGGCCAGCGCCTGGTGGATGCCGTACGCTTCCTCGCGCCGGCCGTAGGCCTGGCTCGGCACGTCGATCACGGCAACGATCGGACGCTTGACCGGGGCGTCGCGGTCCTGCGCGATGGTCTCCTGCACCGCCTGCGCCAGCTGCCAGCCTTCGACCAGGCCGACTTCGCCGTTGCGCGCGCGCGGAAAGCGGTTGGCGGGATCGGGCACCACGGCGATCCAGCGCGCCGGCCGGCCAGCCAGCGGGGCGTCGCAGACCTGCACCGAGGGCCAGTCGTGCAGCGCCCGGGCGCCGCCGGTGAGCAGGTGCAGCCACATGGCGCCGCGGGTGGTGTGCTGTACCATCATGCTTCTCCTTTGGTGTAGACGGCGCGGACGTGGCCCGGTGCCGGCTGGACGCCGGTGTCGGCCCCGGCCAGCGCGGAAAGGTATTCGCCGGCGCGTTCGCTGCGGTGGCGCGCCGGCACGCCGCGTGCGAACAGGCTCGCCACGGTAGCACGGATGGCGGCGCTGTCGTCGTCGACGCAGGCGTCGGCCAAGCCGGTGGCGGCGCGCTGCTCGCCGCCGGTCAGGCCCCAGATCAGCGCGCGGTTGCGGGCGTCGAATTCGGCCACGCCGGCTTCCTGTTCGATCACCTGCGGGCCGTTCAGGCCGAGACGCGCCTCGCGGGTGACGACCAGGTACGAACAGAGGCCGGCCGCGATCGACATGCCGCCATAGCAGCCGACGGTGCCGGCGCTGACGCCGATCACCGGCCGGTAGCGGCGCAGGTCGACGATGGCGGCCTGGATCTCGGCGATGGCGGCCAGTCCGAGATTGGCTTCCTGCAGGCGCACGCCGCCGGTCTCGAACAGGATCACGGCGCCGGTAGCAATGCCGCGCCGGTTGTCGCGCGCCGCCAGTTCCAGCGCGCCGGCGATCTTGGCGCCGCCGATCTCGCCCATGCTGCCGCCCTGGAAACCGCCCTCGATGGCCAGCACCACGGTCGGGGCGCCGTCCAGCACGCCCTTGGCCACCACCACGCCGTCATCGGCCTGCGTCACCAGCTGCTGCATCGCCAGCCAGGGCGAATACAGGCGCTCGAACGGGCCGGCCAGCTCGCGGAAAGTGCCGGGGTCGAGCAGCGCCTGCGCACGGCCGCGGGCGTTGCGCTCGATGAAGCTGTCGCGCTGCAGGAGTTTGTCGATGTCGGTCATGATTTCACTTCCTCGAAGGCTTGTTCGATGCGCATCCGCACCACCCCCGGCGTGGCGCCGTTGTCGTTGATCTCGATGCGTGCCGCCGGCAGCGTGCCGGGGCCGAGCACCCGCTCCAGCAGCGCGGTCCAGTTGCCGCCGTAGCCGTCGACCGAAGTCTGGACGGCCACCGTGGTGGTGCCGGCCTGGCCGGGTTCCAGTAGCACTTCGAGGTCGCCCGACGCGACCACGCCGGTCACGGTGCGCCCCTGCGCCGGTTGGCCGGCGGCGAAGCTGTATGCGTGTTTTTCCATTCTTGTCTCCTCTAGTCCCGTATGGTGTCGATGCGGTCGAGCAGCAGGGCCGCCGCCAGCAGGTCGGCGGCGCCGCCGGGCGACACGTGCAGCCGGCGCATGCGCGCCTCCAGTCCGCGCAGCGCGGCGCGGCCGTGCGGGGTGGCGACGCCGCCCAGCGCCAGTACGCGGCGCGCACCGGATTGGGTCGCCTGCAGCGCATGACGGCCGCCGCGCGCCAGCAGGCAGGTGTCGTCCAGCGTGGCCATGATCGCCAGCAGGGCGTTGATGCGTGCCGGCGCTTCGCCGTCGCCGCGCGCCCGCGACAGGCGCAGCATCGGCAGCGCGGCCCCGATCACCGCCGGGAAGCCGGCCCTGGCCTGGCCACGGGCGCCGCCGACGCCGTGGGTGCGGCAGGCCAGTTCGCCCTTGTTGCCGGTGCTGGCCGGCGCGCCCGGGTCGTCGATGCGGGCCAGCAGGCCGGCCTGGCGGGCGATCGCGGCGGCATCCATCCCGCCGCTGCGGGCGGCTGCCGTGACCAGCAGTCCCAGCGCCCAGATCGCGCCGCGGTGGGTGTTGACGCCGCCGGTGGCCGCCATCATCGCGGCTTCCGCCTCGCGGCCGATGGCGCCGATGCGGCGCCGCAGCAGCGCCGTATCGCCGATGCCGGCGCCGGCTTCGGCCATGCGCAGGAAGGCGGGGTGCAGCGCGCAGGCCGAGCGGCACATCAGCAGCCAGGTGAGGTCGCTATGGGTGCCGCTGCCGCGCATGTCGACCAGGCCGGGTTTCGGGGTCAGCATGGCTTCGTCGACCAGGGCGTCCACCGCCAGGCCGGCCAGTTGGGCGGCAACGAGCCTGCCGCGGGCCGCATGGTGAAGGGGATTCAGCGCCGTCATTACCAGCTCCTGAACTTGGCGGGCGGCTGGTACAGGCCATCCGACCAGTCGACCAGTTCGGCGATGCTCTTGGCCGCCAGCAGCGAGCGGGTGGCGTGGGCGCGCTGCACACCGATGTCTTCGGGCAGGGCGATCAGGCCCTGTTCGCGCATGCGCGGCGTGTCCTTCGGATCGTGGCGCAGGCCGATCGGCGTGATGCCGGCCACCGCCGCCAGCATCGCCTTGCGCTCCTCGAGCGAGCGCGCTTTATATAAGTAGGCGATGCCTTCCTCGGTCAGCACGTGGGTGACGTCGTCGCCGTAGATCATTACCGGCGCCAGCGGCATGCCGGACTTGCGCCCGACTTCGACAGCATCCAGCGATTCGACGATGGTCGGCGCGCTGCCGTCCTGGAAAGTCTCGACCATCTGCACCACCAGCTTCTTGCCGCGCTGGAGCGGATCGTCGGTCTCGACCAGGTCGAGCCAGGCCGGCGTCGGATGGCGGCGCCCGTGCGGATCGTGGCCCATGTTGGGGGCGCCGCCGAAGCCGGTCAGGCGGCCGTGGGTGACGGTGGAGGAGTTGCCCAGGCCATCCATCTGCAGCGTCGAACCGATGAACAGATCGACCGCATACTGGCCGGCCAGCTGGCAAAAGGCGCGGTTGGAGCGCATCGAGCCGTCGCGGCCGGTGAAAAAGATGTCGGGACGGGCGGCGGTATAGGCTTCCATGCCGAGTTCCGCGCCGAAGCAGTGCACGCTTTCGACCCAGCCCGATTCGATCGCCGGGATCAGGGTCGGGTGCGGGTTCAGGGTCCAGTTGCGGCAGATCTTGCCCTTCAGGCCGAGCTGCTCGCCATAGGTCGGCAGCAGCAGTTCGATCGCCGCCGTGTTGAAGCCGATGCCGTGGTTCAGCGACTGCACCTGGTGGCGCTCGTAGACGCCGCGGATCGCCATCATCGCCATCAGGACGTGCACCGGCTTGATCAGGCGCGGGTCGCGTGTGAACAGCGGCTCGATATAGAAGGGCTTGTCGGCCTCCACCACGAAGTCGATCCAGGAACCGGGAATGTCGACGCGCGGCAGGTCTTTCGGATCGTCGACGATCTCGTTGACCTGGGCGATCACGATGCCGTCGCGGAAGGCCGCCGCTTCCACCAGCGCCGGCGTGTCCTCGGTACTGGGGCCGGTGTACAGGTTGCCGGCGCGGTCGGCCTTGTAGCCGGCCACCATCACGACATTGGGTGACAGGTCGACATACAGGCGCGCGTACAGTTCGATATAGGTGTGCAGTGCACCCACCTGCAGCGTGCCCTCCTGCAGGAATTGCGAGATGCGCAGGCTCTGGGCGCCGGCATAGGCGAAGTCGAGTTTGTTGGCGATGCCGCGCTCGAACAGGTCGAGGTGCTCGGGCAGGCTGACGCTGGGCTGGATCATGTGCAGGCCATTCACCCGGCCAGGGTCGACCTGCACCAGCGCGCGCGCCAGGAAGTCGGCCTGCTTCTGGTTGTTCCCCTCGAGGACCACGCGGTCGCCGCTGACCACCAGCAGCTCGAGCGCTTCGACCATGCGCGAGGTGGCGATGACGGGACCTTCGGCCAGGTGGCGCACGGCGTCGATGCGGCGCTGCTTTTCCTGGCGCCGCGTGTCCCAGCGTTTGCGTTCCATGTTGTCTCCCTTGTATGGTGCGTTTGAACACAGCATAGGAAGGCCGGCCAGCCACTTCAATCAACGCGGATGCCGATTATTTACCCTCAGGTTAACGATTGGAGTAAGCTTCCCGGGGCCGCGCCCTGGGACGAATGCGATGATCGATGAAGAAATTACGTTAAAGAAACTGGAAGTGTTCCTGGCTTTCATGCGCCTGCACAGCCTGTCGCGCGTGGCGGAAGAGCTCGGCCAGAGCACGGTCAGCGTGCACCGCGCGCTGCACACGCTGGAAGAGGGTTTGCGCTGCCCGCTGTTCCGGCGCGAAGGCCGCAACCTGGCGCCGCTGCCGGCCGCGTTCGCGTTCGCCAAGCACGCCCAGCGCGCCGTGAGCGAGACCGAGGAGGGCATCCGCAAGGTGCGCGACATGGCTGGTTTCGCCGGCACCCGCCTCAAGATCGGCTCGCTGTACTCGCTGACCCTGCGCTGTATTCCGCAGCTGCTGATGGGTCTCAAGCTGCGCCGGCCGGAACTCCAGATCGACCTGACGCTGGGCTCGAACCAGGAATTGCTGCGCAGCCTGGATGAAGGGCGGCTCGACGCCATCGTCATCGGCCTGCAGGGCGGGCCCGACGATCCGCAGTTGCTTGCGGTGCCGCTGTTCGAGGACGAGGTCTACCTGGCGGCGCCGCTCGGCTCGCCGTACGCGGGCCAGGCCGCGGTCGACCTGCGGGTCTTGAAGGACGAGAAATTCGTTACGCTCGGCGACGGCTTCGTGACGTCGCACAGTTTCGAGCACGCCTTCCGCCAGGCCGGCTACGTGCCGGAAACGGTGCTGCGCGTGAGCGACATCTTCTCGCTGATGAACCTGGTGGGCGGCGGCATGGGCTACAGCCTGTTGCCGGGACGGGTCGCCGGCTTCAGCGCGCGCGTTGATCTGTTGCCGCTGGACGAGCGTTATGCCTCGCACCAGACCATCACGCTGCTGCTGCCGCGTACGCGCGAGCGCGATCCGAACCTGCTGGCGCTGGCGGCCGAGTGCCGGATGTACGGCGCGCGCCGGCTGGAACTGCCGGGCTGAGGCCCGGCCCGCCGGTGCTACTCGGGCGTCAGGCCCAGCTTTTCTTCGAACAGCTTGCGGTACAGGGTGCTGATCTCGGGCGGCACCTTGCGCACGTATTCCTCGGCCTTGCGGCGCTGTTCGCCCTCCAGGCTCTCGAAAAACGCGAGCGCTTCGTGGGCGCTGGGCGCGCGTTCGCTGACCTTGGCGAACTTGGCCGGCAGCGCGGTCCAGACCACGGCATCGAGTTCGTGTGCGCGCAGCCACGCGGCCACGCGCGGGTCTTCGGGGCCGCAGGGATTCGGGATACTGCCCACCCACTGCGGATATTCGGGGCGGATCTTTTCGCGCTGGCGCAGCATCTCGCGCGCGGTGGCGAGGTCGCTGGTATCCAGCAGCGCCCAGTAGGTCGGCATCGGCGGCGCCGCTTCATGCATGACCACGGCCAGCTCGTCGCTGTCGTCGCTGTCGCGCACGAATTCGAGCGGCAGCGGCGGGCCGTCGGGGTGCCATTCGGACGCCAGCTTCAGTTCCCGCGGTTCCCAGATCAGCGAACCCCAGGCGATACACGCTATTCTCACTTCGTTCTCCCTGAAAGGGCCGCAAGCCTAGCCTTGCGAACCCGACAGTCTTATTGTACCTAGTTGTCTGTAACGCACTGTTTCGCTGCGGTGCGGGTGGCGCAGGCGAACCCCTGGCGGCCGACATTGTCAGTACAATAAGGTGCTGTCACCGCGACGGAGGCACGAATGGACGAGACCGAAGTACTGATCGCCGGCGCCGGGCCGACCGGGCTGGTGCTGGCCTTGTGGCTGACGCGGCTCGGCATCCGGGTGCGTATCGTCGACAAGGGCGAGGGCCCGGGCGCGACCTCGCGCGCGATGGCGGTCCAGGCGCGCACGCTGGAACTCTACCGCCAGCTCGACCTCGACCGGGAAGTGGTCGAATCCGGCCTGCGCAACCCGGCGGTCAACGTCTGGGCCCGTGGCCGTCACCGCGCGCGCCTCGATTTCTGCGACGCCGGCACCCGGCTGACGCCGTTCCCCTTCGTGCTGGTTTTCCCGCAGGACCGCCACGAGCGTCTCCTGATCCGCCACCTGGAATCCGCCGGGGTGCGCGTCCAGCATCGCACCGAACTGCTCGGTTTCGAGGAAGTGAGGGACGGCGCCGGCACGCGCGTGCGGGCGCGCCTGCGCGGCCCGGACGGCGAGCATGCCTGCGCAGCCCAGTGGCTGGCCGGCTGCGACGGTGTCCATTCGGTGGTGCGGCACCAGCTCGGCACCGGGTTCGAGGGCGGCACCTACGACCAGGTCTTCTACGTGGCCGACGTCGAATGCGAGGGCGCGGCGGCCGACGGCGAAATCCACATGTCGCTGGAACATGCCGACTTCGTGATCCTGCTGGCGTACACCACCACCGGACTGGGACGGCTGATCGGCGCGGTACGCCTTGACCGCGCCGAAGGCAACGAGGGCGGCCACGCGCTGCAGTTCGAGGATGTGCGCCAGCACGCGATCACCAGCCTCGGCCTGCGGGTACGCAAGGTCAACTGGTTCTCGACCTACCGCGTGCACCACCGCGTCAGCGGCCGCTACCGCCGCGGACACGCCTTCCTGGCCGGCGACGCCGCCCACGTGCACAGCCCGGCCGGCGGCCAGGGCATGAACACCGGCATCGGCGACGTCGTCAACCTGGCCTGGAAGCTGGCCGCCGTGCTGCGCGGGCGCGCGCCCGAGGCGCTGCTCGACACCTACGAGGTCGAGCGCATCGCCTTCGCGCGCAAGCTGGTCGAGACCACCGACCGCGTGTTTTCCCTCGTCACCAGGCAGAGCAACGCGGCCGACTTCGTGCGCACCCACGTGGTGCCGCTGTTCGCCTCGGCCGCCTATGCGATCGGGCCGACGCGCGAATTCATGTTCCGCGTCCTGTCGCAGACCGCGATCCACTACCACGACAGCCCGCTCAGCGAAGGCATGGCCGGCCAGGTGCGCGGCGGTGAACGCCTGCCCTGGATCGGCCACGAAGGTCCGGACAACCACGCGCCGCTGGCGTCGATCGACTGGCAGGCGCACGTGTACGGCGACGCGGCGGCCGACCTCGGCGCGTGGTGCCGCGACGCCCGGCTGGCGCTGCACGTCTATCCATGGACCCAGGCCTGCTACGACGCCGGCCTGGCGCGCGATGCCACCTATCTGGTACGGCCGGACGGCCACATCGCGCTGTGCGACCCGGCCGGTGCGCCCTCGCGGCTGGCGCAGTACTTTGCCACCCGCGGGATGCTACCGCATGCGCCCCGGCCTCATGTATAGTGATTGCACTGTGAAACGAGGCGGGGCGTGCGGATGGCGTGGACGGCAGTGTCGGCAGGTGGGGGTGACAGGCCAAACGAGGATCTGGTCGCGGTGCACGTCAATGGCGGGACGACCGACATCCTGGTGCTCGACGGTGCGACCTCGGTGGCCGGGCGCGACTATGTCGATACCGATGGCGGCGACGTCGCCTGGTTCGTGCGCGCTTTCGAAGCGGCGCTGCTGCCGCACCTCGATGCGCATGCGCCGCAGGATGCCGCGGTGGCCGCTGCGATCGAAGCCGTGGGCGCCGACTACGCGCGCCTCGGCGGTGCCGCCGCCGCACCGGTGCACGCCTGGCCGATCGCCGCGCTGACCTGGATTCGCGTGCGGCATGACGAAGCCCGGCTGTTCTGCCTGGGCGACTGCAAGACCCTGCTGCGCCAGCCGGACGGCACGGTGCGCGACCTCGACCCCTGGATCAATCCGCAGGAAGCGGTGCTGCAGCGGGTGCTGGCCACCTTGCCGGCCGACCCGGCCGAGCGCAAGGCGCGCCTGCTGCCACTGCTGCGCGCGCGCCGCGAAGAACAGAACCTGGCGGCCGCGCCGTCCGTGCTGTGCCTGCGCCCGGCCGGCCCCTTCGCGGCGCGTCGCGGCGCGCTGCGGCTTGCGCCGGGAGCCAGCCTGCTGGGGATGACCGACGGCTTCTATCGCCTCGCCGATCCCTACGCCATGTACACGCCGCCGGCGCTGTTCGACGCCTGCCTGGCGCGCGGACTCGATGCCATGCTGGCCGAGCTGCGGGCAGCGGAACGCGGCGGCGGCGCGGGCCTGTCGGTAAAGGCGGCCGACGACGCCTCCGCCGTGCTGTGGCACGCGGGGCCGGCGATTTCCCACAACCCGAAGGAGCATGCATGGACAACGCAATCCGCAAGGCCGTGATCGAACGCTACCTGGCCGCCTACAATGCCTTCGACATCGACGGCATGCTGGCGGTACTGGCGCCCGACCTGCGTTTCGAGAACGTGGCCGGCGTGACGGTCAACGCCGAAGCGAACGGCATCGACGCCTTCCGCAGCCTGGCCGAGGAGGGCCGCCGGCTGTTTTCGGCGCGCGCGCAGCAGCTGAGCGGCCTTGCCTTCGACGGCGACACAGCCTATGCGGACATCGACTGGCGCGGTACGTTCGCCGTCGACGTGCCGGATGGCCCGCGCGCTGGCACCACGCTCGCGCTGAAGGGCCGCTCCGAATTCACGTTCGCGGGCGAGCGCATCGCCAAGTTGGTCGACCGCAGCTGAGCGTCAGCGCCGGCTCAGACCGCGATCGCGAGTGCCGGCCGGAAGCCTTCCTGCTCGCCCTTGCTCAGGTAGCCGAGCGGATTGGCCACCACGCGGCATGCCCACGCCCGGCCGTCAAGGCTGCCTTCGACCGTGTAGTCGTTGAAGCAGTGCAGGTGGCCGTGCAGCCACAGCTGCGCATGCGGGAACAGGCCGTCGAGCGCGTTGCAGAAGCCGGCCGTGCCCGGCGTCAGCCCGTAGCGTGGATCGGCGCTGAGCAGGCTCGGTGCGTAATGGGTGACCGCGACCGTGGTGCCGTCGAACGGCGTGGCCAGCGCGGCGCCCAGCCAGGCCTGGCAGTCGAGCGATAGCGCACGCTGGGCTTCGGCCAGCATCGGCACGCCGTCCTGCAGCGTGGTGTTCTTGCTGAGGTAGTAGTTGGCGGCGCGGAAGGCCTTCTCGCGCGCCTTGTGCTGGCGCGCGAGATCGGTCTCGCGGCTGGCCAGCGCATCGAAGTCGGCCCACAGCGTGGTGCCGATGAAGCGTACGCGGTCGATGACGATCGTTTCGCGGTCCAGCCATTCGATGCCGAGGGCGGCGCAAGTGGCGCGCAGGCGCGCGTAGGCGGCGTCGTAGTCGAGCGCATCGAATTCGTGGTTGCCCGGGATGTACAGCACCCGCGCGCGCGGTGCGCCGGGACGGCGCGGCGAAAAGCGTCCGAGGCCGAAATCGTCGTCCTGCAGGCGCGAGTTCGACTGGTAGGAGCCGATGTCGCCGGCCAGCACGACGACATCGGTGTCCGGCGCGATCTGCGGTTGGAAGTCGGGGTAGCGTTCGAGATGGAGGTCGGAAAAAAGCTGTATGCGCATCCGCCTAGTATAAGGCCCGTGGCCGAAAACACACGAAATGCGACCTAAATCAAATTCATGTCGTTTGGGCATGGTTTTCCGCACGCCATGGGTGTAACCTGATTCTTTCGCCAAGTAAATTTCGCTTGCCGTTCCGGGATGCATGGCGAAAAACAGCACGGTGGATGCGGCGTGCGAACGGTCGGCTTTTTGGCCGTGCCATGTTTCATTGGTGTGTGCGTAAAGTTGGCTTCGTATTATGATTGGCTATTCATCATGCATGAAAGGACCTCCATGAAATCCGATCCAGGTATTCGTCTTTCCCGTTTCGCCGAGCAGAAACAGCGTGCGCGCCGCGTGCGTATCGGCGTGATGCTCGTGTTGTGCGCACTGCCGGTAGCCGTGGCCTTCGCCAGCATCCCGACGCTGCTCGAAGTCGCTTCGATGTAATGGGCGCGGCCTCCCGGCCGCGCTCTGTTTTACGCCTCGGGTACGTGAATACGCGCCTTGATTTGCTTCAAATTCGCCACGATCGTGAACGTCATGATCACCAGCAGCGACCACGAACTCCATTTGCTCACATGCACCGCCGACCATGCGCCCAGCTGGTTCGGGTAGCGCCACAATCCCCAGAACGTGCTCAGGTTTTCCGCGAGCCAGATGAAGAATCCGATCAGCACGAAACTCAGCACCAGCGGCATGCGGCGCTCGCGGTCGAGCGGGCGGAACACCACCGTGGTGCGCGCATACAGGCCGAGCGCGCAGGCCGCCAGGTACCAGCGGTAGTCACCGATCGCGTGGTGGGTGAAGAAATTGGCGTAGATCGCCAGCGCCACCAGCGCCGCCATCCAGTGTGGCGGATGGTGGCGGATGCGCAGGTCCAGCAGGCGCCAGGCCTGGATGATGTAACTGCCGACCGCCGCGTACATGAAGCCGGAAAACAGCGGCACGCCCAGCAGCTTGGTGTAAGCGGGATCCGGATAGCTCCATGACTGCACGCTGGCGGACGTCTTGAAGGCTTCGAGCGCGAAGCCGACCGCGTGGAACAGGCAGACCGCCTTCAGCTCATCCCGGGTTTCCAGGCCGGTGCGCAGCATCCAGGCCTGGATCGCCAGCGCCGCCACCAGCAGCACGTCATAGCGCGGCAGGCCCAGGATGCCGGCGCGCGGCACCAGCGCCACCGCCGCGAAGAACAGGCCGGCGAACAGGCAGGCGCGCGCTTCCTTGATGCCGAAGGCGAGGAATTCGGCGCCGGCACGGCGCCAGCCGTCCAGCGCGCGTGCGCGCGTGTCGACCAGGCGCGCATCGAAGGCGGCCAGCAGGCCACCGGGGACGCGCACTGCGGTTAGGGCGCACAAGGCGGCGATGGGGCGCATGGGATGAGCGGAAGTGGCGACCGCTCATCCTTGCACAGTTTGTCCCTCGCCGCAACGCTGCTGGAGGCGCGCCTGGTAGTGGCTGCGCCGGCCGCCGAACGCTTCCTCGCACAGGGCGTCCAGCGCGGCGCCATCGGCGTCGGTATCGCAGGCGCAGGCGCCGGCGGCGGCCGCCGCCCCGCGTAGGATCGCAGCCGGCAGTACCGTGCGCGCCAGGCGGCCACCCATCACCTCGCGCGCATAGGCGCGCATGCGGGCCAGATCGGCATCCGCCAGCTTGCCGTCGTCGGTGACGGCGGCAAACAGCACGCGCAAGTCGGGGTTGAACATGCGCGCCGCATTCAGGCGCGCAATCAGGCGGTAATGGTGCGCCGTGTCGGCGTCGCCGGCGGCGATCGGCACCAGGGCGACCTGCGCCGCGACCAGGGCGCTGCGGCATTCCGGGCTGTCGCAGCTGCCGGCGCCGACCAGCACGTCGTCGTGGCGGGTAATGCTGTCGCGGTCGATTTCGCGCGCCAGGCGCTCGCCGAAGCCCATGCCGCGCAATCCCAGCACGTCCGGCAGCGGGCGCAGATGGGTGGCGGCGCGTGCCCGTGCCCAGGCGCGGCAGGCCTGCTCGGGAGCGGCGTCGACCAGCAGGACGCGGCGGCCGGCGCGGCGGCAGGCCACGGCGAGGTTCTCGGCCAGCAGGCTGTCGAGCGTGCCGCCGGTTTCGCTGGCGATGACGGCGATCATGATCGGCTCCGTGGCGGGACGGTCGGCAAAAGGGCGGTTGACATCGCATCTTCCTGGCTGTTGAGATGCGTCCAGTCTGCGCCGGCGGCCGTAAAAAAAGTCTAAAAAACGCGGCCCTGCATCTATACGGAAACGCAAACCCGACATGCCCGCCAGGACCTGGCCGGCCGCACCTGGCCGGCCGCACCTCGCCGGCCGCACCTGCCCGGCAAGCCGGCGCACGCTCTGGTAAGGTGTACGTTTTGCGAGAGGCGAACATGCGATACAAACGACTTGGCAACACCGGCCTGCAGGTCTCCCAGCTGGCCCTCGGCTGCATGACCTTCGGCGTGCCCGAGCGCGGCACCCATCCGTGGACCCTGAA
>JAKOOD010000122.1 GCA_022701635.1 Burkholderiaceae bacterium
ACGCCAAAGGCGACCGACCTGCGCACCTGGCTCGCGCACCTGCAGGCCACCGGCCGCCTGGCCGTGATCCGCGAGGGCGTGCCGCTGAAGCACCGCCTGGCCGCCATCGCCAAGCGCCTGGACGGCACCCAGGCCGCCTATTTCCCGAAGCCGGCCGGCCACACGATACCGGTGGTGTCGGGCTTCGTGTCGAAACGCGGCTGGATCGCCGAGGCGATGGGTGTCGAGCAGGATGGCTTGCTGGCCGCCTTCCGCCACGCCGCCGAACACCCGCTGCCGTGGCGCGAGGTGGCATCGGGCGAGGCGCCTTGCCAGCAGGTGGTGACGCCCATGGACGCATCGAAGGATTTGAACACGATGCTGCCGATCCCGACCCACAGCGAGCATGACAACGGCCCCTATATCACGGCCGGCCTGGTGATCGCACGCAATCCGGCGACCGGCGTGCAGAACGTCTCGATCAACCGCATCCAGGTGCACGGGCGCGACCGCATGGCGATCCTGATGCTGCCGCGCCACCTGCTCGCCTTTTACAAAGCGGCCGAGGCCGAAGGCCAGGCGCTCGACGTCGCGGTCGTCATCGGCGCCGATCCGCTCACGCTGCTGGCATCGCAGGCGATCACGCCGATCGACCACGACGAACTGGAAATCGCCGGCGCCCTGCACGGCGCCCCGCTGCCGGTCGTGAAGTGCACGACGAATGCCGTGCGCGTGCCGGCAAATGCGGAAATCGTCATCGAAGGCCGGCTGCTGCCGCAGGTGCGCGAAGCCGAAGGCCCGTTCGGCGAATTCCCGAAGTACTACAGCGCCCAGGAGAAACGCGAAGTGATCGTGGTCGATGCCGTGACCACCCGCACCAACCCGATCTTCCACACCATCGTGCCGGCCGAGATGGAACACCTGCTGCTGGGCTCGATCCCGCGCGAGGCGACCATGCTGGCCCACCTGCAGCGCAGCTTTCCGGGCGTGCTGGATGTCCACCTGTCGGTCGGCGGCGTCGGCCGCTACCACCTGTTCGTCAAGTTCCGCAAGGCGCGCGAGGGCGAGCCGAAGAACGTGATCCTCGGCGCGTTCGGCGCCCACTACGACATCAAGCAGGTGATCGTGGTCGACGACGACGTCGACGTGCACGATCCGCAGCAAGTCGAGTGGGCGGTGGCCACGCGCTTCCAGGCCGACCGCGACCTGATCGTCATCAGCGGCGCCCAGGGCTCGGTGCTGGATCCGTCCACCACCGTCGCCACCGGCCACCACGACATCGACGAACCAGCCCCGCCGCACCTGCAGGGCGTCGGCGCCAAGATGGGCCTGGACGCGACGCGGCCGGTGTCCTACCGCGGCTACATCTTCACCAAGGTGCGCATCCCGGGCGAGCTCGAGATCGACCTCGGCCAGGAAATCGTGCCGGGCGCGGTGGTGGACTGGCATGGAGTAGGCTTGCAATGAGCAAGCCCCGCCTGATCGTTGCCGTCACCGGCGCCAGCGGCGCGGTGTACGGCGTGCGCATGCTGCAGGCGCTGCGCGCGTCCGGCGCCTGCGAGACCCACCTGGTGATGTCGTCGTCCGGCGTGATGACGGCGCAGCAGGAACTCGACCTGCGCCGCGCCGACATCGAGGCGCTGGCCGACGTGGTCCACAACGTCAAGGACATCGGCGCCACGATCGCCAGCGGCTCGTTCCGCTCGGCCGGCATGGTGGTGGCGCCGTGCTCGATGAAGACGCTGGCCAGCATCGCCCACGGACTGGCCGACAACCTGGTGGCGCGCGCCGCCGACGTGATCCTGAAGGAACGCCGCCGGCTGGTGCTGGTGGCGCGCGAGACGCCCTTGAACCTGGCGCACCTGCGCAACATGACGGCCGTGACCGAAATGGGCGGCATCGTCTTCCCGCCGGTACCGGCCTTTTACACCCGTCCGGATTCGCTCGACGACCTGGTCGACCACACGGTGGGGCGCCTGCTCGACCTGTTCGACCTGCCCCACGAGGGCCTGGTCAGGCGCTGGGAAGGCATGCCGCGCAGCGGCGCCGCCACCGGATCCAAGCAAGCAAACGACACCACAGAATAACCAAGGAGAACAGCATGACCCAACTGAAACACCCCGCCCACGACCTGCTCGAGAACCTCGACGGCTTCCGCGTGGACGTCGATGCCGAGCGCCAGCGCGCCGACATCGTCCTGTCCAACGGCCAGTTCAACATCATCTCGATGCGCCAGCGCGAGCAGCTGCGCCTGGTGTTCGAGTCGCTCGACGAGGACGAGCGCGTGCGCGTGATCGTGCTGCGCGCCGAAGGCCAGCACTTCTCCAGCGGCGGCGACATCAAGGGCTTCCTGGAAGCCTCGCCAGAACACGTCTCCAAGCTGGCCTGGAACATCGCCGCGCCGACGCGCTGCAGCAAGCCGGTGATCGCCGCCAACCGCGGCTTCTGCTTCGGCGTCGGCTTCGAGATCTCGCTGGCTTGCGACTTCCGCATCGTCACCGACACCACCTTCTACGCGCTGCCGGAGCAGAAGCTCGGCCAGATCCCGGGTTCGGGCGGCTCGGCGCGCCTGCAGAAGATGGTCGGCATCACCCGCACCAAGGACATCGTGATGCGCTCGCGCCGCATCCCCGGCCAGCAGGCCTACGACTGGGGCGTCGCCACCGAGTTCGTGGCGGATGCGGAACTGGAAGCCGCCACCGACCGCCTGGTCGAGGAACTGGTCGCGTTCTCGCCGCTGGCCCAGCGCACCGCCAAGAAGCTGCTGAACGACACCGAGGATGCGCCGCTGTCGATCGCGATCGAACTGGAAGGCCATTGCTACAGCCGCCTGCGCGCGTCGGACGACTTCCGCGAAGGCGTCGAAGCCTTCCACGGCAAGCGCGCACCGAATTTCAAGGGCAGCTGAGCATGACCCAGCCGAGTTTGATGCCGCTGAGTGCGCTCAATTACATCGACGGCCAGTGGCAGGGCGCGGTGGGCGGCGGCGTCGCCACCAGCCGCAATCCGGCCGACGGCAGCGTCATCGGCAGTCTCGCGGCCGGCGGCCTGGCGGACGCGCGCGCGGCGATCGCCAGCGCGCGCCACGCCTTCGACACCTCGCTGTGGCCGCAC
The DNA here is from genome assembly GCA_022701635.1 of Burkholderiaceae bacterium. Classification (GTDB taxonomy): domain Bacteria; phylum Pseudomonadota; class Gammaproteobacteria; order Burkholderiales; family Burkholderiaceae_D; genus Telluria; species Telluria phyllosphaerae. The sequence goes on from JAKOOD010000122.1 coordinate 3,094, forward strand.
GACGCCCGCCTGCGCCAGAACGTGCTGCTGCAATGGGCCGACCGCCTGGAAAAGCGCCACGAGCTGGCGGCGCTGCTGACCCAGGAAAACGGCAAGGTGATGGCGCAGTCGCGCGGCGAGATGGCTGCCGCCATCTCGGAAATCCGCTACTACGCCGGCCTGGCGCGCCACATGCCCGGCCACTTCACGGAAGTCGAGCCGGGTGCCTACTCGGCGACGCTGCGCGAGGCGGCCGGCGTGGCGGGACTGATCATTCCCTGGAACGCGCCGGTCGTGCTGCTGATCCGCTCGCTGGCACCGGCGCTGGCGGCCGGCTGCAGCGTCGTCGTCAAGCCGGCGCACCAGACCGCCCAGATCACGGCCCAGGTGCTGCGTGAACTGGCGGCGGTCGAGACCCTGCCGCGCGGCGTAGTGAACCTGGTGCTGGAAACCGGCAGCGAGGCCGCCCAGGAACTGGTGGCCTCCGAGGACGTCGACGTGCTGAGCTTCACCGGCTCGAACGGCACTGGCCAGCGCATCATGGCGGCGGCCGCGCCGACCATGAAGAAGCTGTCGCTGGAACTGGGCGGCAAATCCTGCTGCCTGGTGTTCTCCGACGCCGACATCGGCGCGGCCGCCCAGCGCATCGCGGCGGCCGCGACCGTCATCTCGGGCCAGCAATGCACGGCCGCGCGCCGCGTGCTGGTGCATGCCTCGCGCTACGACGAGATGAAGCAGGCGCTGAAGCACGCCCTGGGCAGCATCATGGTGGCGCCGGGCGACACGCCGGGTGCCGGCATGGGGCCGCTGATCGACGCCCAGGCGCTGGAGCAGGTGGCCGGCGCGGCCGAGCGCGCGTTCGACATCTGCGACGAAGTCGTGCTGCGGGGCGGCCGCCCGGGCGGCCGGCTGGCAAGCGGCTACTTCCTGACGCCGACGCTGGTGGCGCACCAGGACAGCAGCGCCTTTTTCGTGCAGGACGAGATCTTCGGCCCTTTCGTGGTGCTGGAGCGCTTCGAGGACGAAAAAGACGCGGTGGCGCGCGCCAACCACACGGTGTTCGGGCTGTCGGCCAGCGTCTGGACCCTCGACGGCGACCGCGGCATGCGGGTCGCGCGCGCACTGCGCAACGGCACGGTATGGATTAACGACCACAACCGGCTGTTCGCGGAGGCCGAGACCGGCGGCTACCGGCGCAGCGGCGTCGGCCGCCTGCACGGCTATGAGGGCCTGAACGACTTCCTCGAAACCAAGCATATCTACCGCAGCGTCGGCCTGGTCTGACTTTCAGGCCGGCGGCGGTGCAGATGCAGGCGCAGGTGCAGGCGGGCTCGCCGGCTCGGCCGGCGCACGCAGCCGCAGGTTCGCGGCCAGCATCGACAGGAACAGCCGCGCCGCGGGGCTCAAAGGCCGCCGCGGATGCGACACGCTCACCATCCGCCGCACTAGCCGCGGCGAGGTGATCGCATGCTCACGCAGGGTGCCGTTGCTGAGTTGGCGGTGCACCGCGATGCGCGGCACGATCGTCGCCACCCGGGCCTGCTCGACCAGCTTGACGGTCGCCACCAGCGAATCGATCTCGAACTTCGGCGCCAGCTCGATGTTCTCGCTTTCCGCAAACGCGTCGATGGTGCCGCGCAGGCCGTGCCCGCGGGTCGGCAGCACCAGCGCCAGGTCCAGCGAGGACAACTGACGCAAGGCCAGGCTCTGTGGCACGCCCTGGTCCGACGCGGCGCTGGTGATCAGGACCATCTCTTCATCGACGATATGCTCGACGTCGAGCGCGAGCGGACGGCGCGGCTTGTTGATGATGGCGGCATCCAGCCGTCCCGCTGTGACCCACTCGATCAGCGTGCTGGTGTAGCCGTCGGCCACCGACACGTCGACCTCCGAATAGCGGTTCGAGAACTCGCTCAGGGTATCGACCAGCACCCCTTCCGTCACCGAGGCGATCAGGCCGACGTTGACCTCGCCGCGGATCGCGCCGTCGCTGCTGAGCAACTGCGCGTGCGCGTTCGAGAAGTCGCGCATGATCGGCAGGAACAGGCGGTACATCTGCCGCCCGGCTGCGGTCGGTACCATGCCCTGCTTGGAGCGCTCGAACAACTGCTGCCCGAGCTGCTCTTCCAGCTTGGCGATCTGCATGCTGAGGGCCGGCTGCACGATGTTGAGCCGGTGCGCGGCGCGGGTCACGGTACCTTCTTCGTAGAGCGCGATGAAGTAGTTAATTTGGCGGAATTCCATAGCGGTCCATCTTAACCGAGGTTGGCCCTAATTCCGTGCCCAGGGATTGAGACTGGCCAGCCAGGCGCGTACCCGATTCGCATCGGCCACGCGCGCGCGCGTGCCCTGCGCGTCCAGGAACACCATCACGGTCGGGCGCCCACCGACGGCCGCGTGCAAGACCATGCAGCGGCCCGCCTCCGAGATATAGCCGGTCTTCTGCATGCGGATCTTCCAGCTTCGGCTGGCGGTCAGGCGATTGGTGTTGTGGTAGACGGTGCGCTCCCGGCCCTGGCTGATCGTGTGCTCGCGATCGGTCGAATAGCGCCGCACCAGCGGGTGTTTTTCGACCGCCACCACGAGCCTGGCCAGATCCTTCGGGGTCGAGACGTTCGCGCTCGACAGGCCGGTCGGCTCGACGTAGCGCGTGTGGCGCATGCCGAGGGCGCGCGCCTTGGCGTTCATCGCGGCGACGAACTTCCTGGTGCCGCCCGGGTAGTTGCGGCCCAGCGCCGACGCCGCCCGGTTCTCGGAACTCATCAGCGCGAGGTGCAGCATGGTCGAACGCGGCAGGCGGGTGCCGACGCGCAGCCGCGACGACGAATACTTGAGGCGGTCGACGTCGGCACCGGTGATCACCAGCGTCTGCGCCATGTCCTGCCGCGCTTCCAGCACCACCAGCGCGGTCATCAGCTTGGTCAGCGATGCGATCGGCATCACCGCATCCGCGTGTTTCTGGTACAAGACCTGTTTTGTCGTCGGATCGAGGATGAGGACGGCGCTCGAGCGCAGCGCCGCCAGGCGCGCGGCCGGCGGCACCGGCGCCGGCTCGCGGTCGCGCGCCTGCGCTGCGGATGCGGTACCGGCCAGCAGGCCGGCTGCCAGAAGAACGGAAGCAAACAGTGTCATGGGATCGTATGGTGATGGAAGCGCGCCCATCCTAGTGAGCGCGACTTAGCAACGCCTTAGCGCCAGGCAATCAAGGCGCCCTGTCGCATTTCTTCCAAACTAGTCGATAAGCATTCTTTACCGAAGGTAGCCGCTGTAGAATAAACACAATATCCCGGGCGTTGCGCCATGTTGTGCGGCAGTGCGCGACCCCCCGACACCCTGGCCGAACTACCGCTGCCTGTTCCGTCGGACGGCGGGCGCATCGCGTTCCGGCGGACTCCGGCCCGGACCTGCGGTCACCCACAAACCGATCGCGCTGACCGGTGCGATCTGGCTCGTGGTGGCCAGGCGCATGCTGAAGCACACCGGCGACCGGGCGGCGCTCCTGCAGTTGCTCGCCGGCCACATCGATAATCCGGACGAGCGCGCGCGCTTCCTGGCCGACGCGGAGACGCCATGCCCCCTGAACCTGTCACGCAACGCACGCGGTCGCTGCCGTCGATGCTGGCCGCCGGTGCTACCGATATCGGACCGGTCCGGCGCGAGAACGAGGATAACTTCCTGCTCGATGAAACGCTCGGCCTGGCCATGGTGGCCGACGGTATGGGATGCCGTGCGGACGGCGAAGTCGCCAGCGCAGGCGCGCTGGTGGCGCTGCGCGACTACCTGGCGCGCCACGCCGGCGCCCTGCGCATCCCCAGCGGCGACACCACCTTGCGCGCCGATCCCGATGCCACCTTGC
>JAKOOD010000357.1 GCA_022701635.1 Burkholderiaceae bacterium
GCCGCCGGCGTCGCCGCAGATGCCGCTGCAGGCCGCCGGCACGCGGCCCTCGCGCGCGCTGCCGTATGAACTGGCGACCACCTGCGAAGTGCAGCCCGGCGCCACCATGTCGTCCGCACGCGTCGCGCTGACCTTCACCAACACCGGCCGCCAGGCCGCCGTGTTCCACGTGTACGACCGCAAGGACCTGGCCGCCGTACCGCGCCGCTATACGGTCGAGGCGGGCAAGTCGCTTGCGGATACCTGGACCCCGGGCGTCAGCGGCGCCCCGTATGACTTGTGGGTCTTGGGACCGAACGGCTACTTCCGCCACTTCACGGGCAGCGCGCTGCGCGCCGTCGCGGCAGGCCAGCCGCGCCCCGACGTCCAGGTGCGCTGCGACGCCGCCACTGGCGAGCTGGTGCTGCGCCTGGTGAATGCCGGGGCGGCGCCATGCACCTTCAGCCTGGTCGCCAACGCCTATGCGCAGCTGCGCCAGTTGCACACGCTGGCGGCACGCACCGAACTCGCGGTGCGCATCCCGGTGGCGGCCAGCGGCTACTGGTACGACTTCAGTGCCACCGTGTCGGGCCAGACCGATTACCTGCGGCGCTTCGCCGGGCGTGTCGAAACCGGCCGCCATACGGTCAGCGACCCGGCCCTGGGCCACGCCTGACGCCACGTTTCATCACGCATCCAAAGGAATTTCCATGCATTCCATGCTCCGCAGCGTCGCCCTGAGCGCCGCCATTGCGCTGTGCGCCCCGTTCGCCTCGGCGGCCGTGCTGCATTTCGACGACATCGCCGGTCCGGATGACATCGCTGCCGTCCCCGGCAACTACGGTGGTCTGGACTGGTCGAGCGCCGGCCTGTCGGTCATCACCAGCGAGCAATGGCCGTTCACCGCCCATTCCGGCCAGGGCAGGTTGACCACCGACTGGATCGACGGCGGACCTGTTGCCAGCACCATCCGCTTCCTGGCACCGACCGTCTTCGACGGCGCCTGGTTTGCCGGCTACAGCGACAGCAGCGTGCGCTTCGACCTGTATGCGAACGGCCAGCTGGTGGCCAGTTCGGCGTCGCTGCAGTTGGCGGAGACGCCGGCCTTCCTGGACGCCGGCTGGGACGGGCTTGTCGATACGGTGGTCGTGGCCAGCGACTTCCAGGCCAGCTACGTGATGGATGACCTGAGCTTTGGCAGCGCCGCCGACGTGCCGGAACCGGGCTCGCTGGCGCTGCTGCTGGCGGGACTGGGGCTGGGCGGGGCCGTGCGGCGAGCACGCAAATCCTAAACGCGCTCCTGCATGGCATGACCCCAGCTGTCGCATTGAAAGGTGACAGCCTTGTCGAATTACCTATTGTGTTCAGGCCGCGACGACCCATCTAGGGGCAGGGGAATACCCCAGCCATGGAGGAAGACGCATGAAACGCATGTTTGCATTGTGGCGCATGGTAGCCGGCCAGGATCTGCGCCTGCTGTGGTTCGCCATCCGCCATGAACAACGGCCCGTATGGCTGCTGCCCGGGCTGGCGGTGCTGGGGTTGTTCGCCGTCGAGCCCCTGAATTTCACCTTGCCGGTACTCGGTGCGGTCGACGAACTCGTGATCGTGCCGCTGGTGCTGCACAGCATGGCAAAAATGCTGCCCGCGCACGTGCTCGCCGGTTTTACCCACGCGTACGCGGGACGCCGACGCCGCACGTAAGCAGAATCGCGCGGCGCCCGCTTGAAGCGCTTGGGCGAGCAAAGCCGTTGATTCAGCGGCTGTTCGATGCGGCGCCGCTGTTACCGGTGCCGGCGTTATTGCCCGCCGAATTGTCGGCGCCGCCGCCGTTACTGCCGTTGGTGCGGTCCGTTGCGTTGGCAATATCTGCCCGGGGGCCGCTGGCCGTCGATCCCATCGACGAACTGCCGCTGCTGCCGGAATTCATGTCGGTCGAGCTGCAGGCTGCCAGGCCCATGGCCATCAGTCCTGCGATCAGTACGCTTTGATACGTTTTCATGATTGCTCCTCGCGTTGATATGTACAGCCATCATGGACGCGCTCGGCAGTGTTCAGAATAGGATGACTGCAAGTCGCCGTGTAGGACCTGCCGTACGTCCATCCAACGATGACTGGATCACCCCTACCGGCCCGTTTCCCGGTATGCGCTGAACACCTGCTCCATGAAATCCACGACGGCCCTGACACGCGCGCTGCTGCGCAAGCCGCCGTGCATCGACAGCCAGATTTCCTGGTCGAGCTCGGGAATATGGGGCATCACGGCGACCAGATTGGGAGCGTCGTTGGCAAGGAATGTCGCCAGCACACCCAGGCCGGCGCCATGGGTGACGCCATCGAGAATACCGAGCCCGTAACTGCACTTCATCCAGGGCGCCGGTGCGCCGGGCAGTGCGCGCAGCCAGCGGTCGGACTGGAACTCCGCGCGCGGCTCGTCGAAACCGACGAAGGGCACGCTCGCCCATTCCCGGTTGGCCAGCGCGGCGGCATGGCGCGTCGCCACATCCCGGCTGCAATACAGCCCGAAGGACAAGGTGCCGATGCGGCGCGTGACGAGGTCGAGCTGTTCAGGACGGTAAGGCCGGATCGCGATATCGGCTTCCCGGCGTGTCAGGCTATAGGGACGGTGGGAGGTGATGATTTCCACCTCGACGTTGGGATAGGCGTCATGGAAGCGCGCAAACCGGGTCGTCAGGAAATACGATAGCCACTCATCGGTATTGATGCGCACCAGGCCCGATGCCGCATGCGCGTCCTGGCGCTCGCGCGTGCGCTCGACGTCCAGCGCGATCTCGCCCATCTGGCCGGCCAAGGCGATGACATCGGTACCGAACGCCGTTGGCAGGCAACCGCCCTGGAAGCGCTCGACGAGCTTGTGGCCGACCGCTTCCTCGAGGTCGTCAAGCCGGCGCGAGAGCGTGGCCGGGCTCAGCCCCGCCTTCTTGGC
>JAKOOD010000203.1 GCA_022701635.1 Burkholderiaceae bacterium
GGGTGGCGGTGGGAAACGGCGACGGCTGGTCCGGCAGCTTGCGCAGCACGTTCTTTTCGAACGGCGAGGGCAAGCCGTAGGCCGGATTCAGGAAGCCGGCGCCGGGCTCGCGCATCCATTGCGGCACATTCGGTGGCAGATTCGGCGGCAGGTTGTCCGCCACGGCGCTGCCGCCGGCGGCGGCCAGCGAGGCCACCGCGCCGCGCGCGATGAAGCGGCGCCTGCGCGGTGACGCCGGCGCCGCTGCCGGCCCGTCGGCATCTGGTCGAGCGATGTCCATCCTGTTCCCATCAGCAATTGAAGAGCTGATAACTTTACGCCGCTGCGAAAGTCACCGTCAACGGCAGCGCTAGACCAAGTTCAGATAAGCTCATGCAGTTTATGCGCGGATTTGGATAACACCCAGATTGACGGGAGAATGGCTCTGCACCGTAAAACTTGGCCCCCTGCCTTCGCAGGGGTGAACCGGCAGTAAACCTGCCGGGTCGTTTTCTTATAAAATGCCGGCATCCACGATTAATTACCTGAGGCGACAACCATGAGCGACGTACAAACCTGGATCAAAGAAACCGTGACCAACACGCCTGTCGTGCTGTTCATGAAGGGCACCGCCCAGTTCCCGCAGTGCGGTTTTTCCGGCCGCGCCATCCAAATCCTGAAAGCCTGCGGCGTCGATAACATCGCCACCGTCAACGTGCTGGAAGATGCGGAAGTCCGCCAGGGCATCAAGGATTACTCGAACTGGCCGACCGTGCCGCAGCTGTACGTGAACGGCGAATTCGTCGGCGGTTCGGACATCATGACGGAAATGTACGAGTCAGGCGAATTGGCTGCCCTGCTGAAAAAGAACGGCTGAAAGCATGGCTGATCCGCAGCCGCGCGCCGTGACGCGCCGCATTGTCGTCGCCATCACCGGCGCGACCGGCGCGGTCTATGGCGTGCGGCTGCTGCAGCGGCTCGGCGCCTGTCCCGGCGTCGAGACCCATCTGGTCGTCTCCGACGCCGCATCGCTTACCCTGCACCAGGAAGTTGGCTTGCAAAAGCGCGACGTGGAAGCGCTCGCCCATGTGGTGCACCGCAACCGCGAGGTCGGCGCCTCGATCGCCAGCGGCTCGTTCCAGACCGATGGCATGGTGATTGCGCCCTGTTCGATGAAAACCCTGGCCGCGGTGGCGCACGGACTATCGGACAACCTGATCACGCGCGCCGCCGACGTCATCCTCAAGGAACGCCGGCGCCTGGTGCTGATGGTGCGCGAGACGCCCTTCAACCTGGCGCACCTGCGCAACATGACCGCCGTCACCGAAATGGGCGGTATCGTGTTCCCGCCCTTACCCAGCTTCTATAACCTGCCGGCCAGCATCGACGAGATGGTCGACCACACGGTCGCGCGCGCGATGGACCTGCTCGGCGTGGATAACAGCCTGGCACCGCGCTGGGCCGGCATGCGCGGGGATGATGCCAAGGCCGACTAACGGTCGCCGTAGCGTTCTTTCTCGGCCTGCCTTGCTTCTCTCGCGTCTTCGATCTTCCTGCGCTGCTCGTTACGCTTGCGCATGATTTCTGCATGTTGCTGCGCCGTCATCGGCGGCGCGGTCATCAAATCCTTCAACTGCGCGGTATTGCTGTAGTTATTAATCATGAGGTCGCTGCATCCTTGTTGACTGATAACGATACCGATTATGCGCGAGACTCTGCAGTTTGTGCCGTTCGCTTGAACAAAAATCGCGGATACCAGGAAATAAAAAAGCCCGGTCGGAAATCCGCCGGGCTTGTTACTGCTCCTGAACGCTGCCGGGCAGCGTGCGAGCGACTTACTTTTGCTGGTGGTGCATGCGCACCAGCATGCGGATGAATTCGCGTGCCAGTTGCTTATGGTGTTCGTCCAGGCGCTGCAGATCGGCGATCAGTTTGACGTCGGCCGATTCGAAACGGGCGGCGCCTTCGCCGCTGTCGCCATTGGCGGCGGCATTCTCCGAGCCGCCGAAACGCAGCCAGTCGGCCGGTACGCCCAGCCACTGGGCGATCATGCGCAGTTTTTCCTGGGTCGGGATGGCTTCACCGACCAGCCACTTGCGTGCAGCGTGGACAGTGATCGGGCGGCCTTCGAAGCGAATGTTAAATTCCCGTGCCAACCGCGTAGGGCTATCCGGCGAATAATGGGCATTTTTCAGGGCTTGCTGCAGGCGCTCGCTGAAGCTCTCCCGTTCGTTGGTCGAATTCATGGGTGGCATTAATGGTTCATGCAAAGCCGTCATTGGTCGCTCCTTAAGTCAGACCGTCTGTGACGACAGGACAGGCTAGACGTAACAAAAGTGTGAGTATTGATCGATTCTCACATGCTGTCCAGCAATTCTCCACGTTTTCGGTCCTTGATGAGGCAAGTGTGAAAAATATCCTACAGGAAAAAGAAAACGTTTGCCGAAATGATTTCACAGGTGGCAATACCTAGGCAATCGCAATGAATATCCATTGGGCATGGGGTGAGGACAGCGACCGCTCATGCAGGCCGCCTACGGTGAAAGTGAGTGATTGCTCAGGGGACTTGGAAGCGGATGATGCCGTCGGCACCAGTTACACGGCGCAAGTGACCGTTTTGCCACAAAGCATGCAAATGGGCCAGTGCTTCGCCCAAGGCGAAGCTCAGCTGGTGGGCATCGAGCGGGCGCCGGAACATGATCGGCACAATGTCAACCGCCGACTGCGGTGTGGCGCAAGCGGCCTGGACTTCGTCGAGCCGCGCCGCATGGTGGTCGCGCAGCTGGCGGATGCGGGTGTGCAGGCCGCGGAAGGGCTTGCCGTGCGAGGGCAGGACCAGCACGTCGTCAGGCAGGTCGCCGAACTTGTCCAGCGAATCCAGGTACAGCTGCAGCGGGTTGCCCTCGGGCTCCACCGCGAACACCGAGACATTGGTCGAGATGCGTGGCAACACCATGTCGCCCGACACCAGCACGTTCAGCGCTTCGCTGTAGAGCGACACATGTTCGGGCGAATGGCCGAAGCCGGTGATCACGCGCCACGCGCGGCCGCCGATCGCGACCTGCTGGCCATCCTGCAGGCGGGTATAGGCCGGCGGCACCGACGGCACCAGAGAAGGGTAGTAATTCTTGCGGCTCGCCATCTGTTCCAGCATGACGGCATCGACCAGCCCGTGCAGCCGGAAATGCGGGATCGCCGAGGGGCCGTCGACGCCGGGCAAGGCCGCCGCCATCATGCGCGCGAAGGCGAATTCGGCGGCGCTGGTCCAGAACGGCGCGTTGAAACGCTCGCACAGCCAGCCGGACAGGCCGACGTGGTCGGGATGGCAATGCGTCGCGAACACGCGCAGCAGCGGCAGCCCGTCCAGGACGCCGGCGATCAGCTGTTCCCAGGCGGCGCGGGTGGCATCGGTGCCGGCGCCGCAATCGATCAGCGACCGGCCGCGCCGGCCGTCGATCTCGTCGTCCAGCAGCCACAGGTTGATATGGTCGAGCGCGAACGGCAGCGGCATGCGCAGCCATTGGATGCCCGGTGCGGCGTCGAGCACGGTGCCGAGGGCCGGGACGGTGTCGCCGAAAGGATAGGCCAGCTGGGATTCGAGAGCGTTCATGCGCAGGTCTTTCGTGATATGACGGACGCGGCGCGCTACAATCACCGCCAATGAGATTACGTTGACGTAAACGGAAAGCGGCGCCAGCCTGGATTTTAAGCGATTCCCGGCGCCGTCACACTTTGCCCGCAGGACACCATGGCCACGACCTATACCATCGCCGAACTGGCACGCGAATTCGACATCACCGCCCGCGCCATCCGCTTCTATGAAGACCAGGGTTTATTGAGCCCGACACGCGAGGGCCAGGGCGGACGCAACCGCGTGTACACCCCGCGCGACCGCACGCGCCTTAAACTGACGCTGCGCGGCAAGCGATTGGGCCTGACCCTGTCGGAGATCAAGAGCATCATCGACATGTACGAGTCGCCGAAAGACACCGTGGCCCAGATCGACCGCTTCCTCGGCGTGCTGGCGCACCAGCGCCGCACCCTCGAGCAGCAGCGCGCGGACATCGAGATGTCGCTGGCCGAGATCGCCGTGCACGAGGACGAGTGCAGGCGCTTGCTGGAAGAGGCCGGCGTGCAGGATGCGCCGGAGCGCAACGCCGCCTGACGCAACAGCCGTCTCGCTTGACGTTTACGTTAACGTCACTCCGCGCTATCATGCACCTTATAAGACACCCGATAAGGACGGAGACGATATGCTGCACCTTCCAGGCTTGACCTTTGACCACGGCGAAGACATCGCCGCGCTGCGCGAAGCGGTGCAACAGTTCGCGGCCAGCGAAATCGCGCCGCGCGCTGCGGAGATCGACCGCACCGACCAATTCCCGATGGACCTGTGGAAGAAGATGGGCGAACTGGGCCTGCTGGGCATCACCGTCGGCGAGGAATACGGCGGCGCCAACATGGGCTACCTGGCCCACATCGTGGCGATGGAAGAGATTTCGCGCGCCTCGGCCTCGGTCGGCCTGTCGTACGGCGCCCACTCGAACCTGTGCGTGAACCAGATCAAGCGCAACGGCAGCGAAGAAGAGAAGCGAAAATACCTGCCCAAGCTGATCTCGGGCGAGCACGTCGGCGCGCTGGCCATGTCCGAGCCGAACGCCGGTTCCGACGTCGTCAGCATGAAGCTGCGCGCCGCGCTGAAGGGCGACCGCTACGTCCTGAACGGCACCAAGATGTGGATCACCAACGGCCCCGACGCCGACACCCTGGTGGTGTATGCGAAGACCGACATCGACGCCGGCCCGCGCGGCATGACCGCCTTCCTCATCGAAAAAGGTATGCAAGGGTTTTCGATCGCGCAGAAGCTGGATAAATTGGGCATGCGCGGCTCGCACACCGGCGAACTGGTGTTCCAGGATTGCGAAGTGCCGGTCGAGAACGTACTGGGCGGCGTGGGCAAGGGCGTCAACGTGCTGATGTCGGGCCTGGACTTCGAGCGCACCGTGCTGTCCGGCGGCCCGCTCGGCATCATGTCGGCCTGCATGGACGCGGTGGTTCCCTACATCCACGAACGAAAACAGTTCGGCCAGGCGATCGGCGAATTCCAGCTCATGCAGGGCAAGATCGCCGACATGTATTCGACCATGATGGCCTGCCGCGCCTACGTCTATGCGGTCGGCCAGGCCTGCGACCGCGCCACCGGCCCGGAACAGGTGCGCGCCCTGCGCAAGGACGCCGCCGGTGCCATTCTGTACAGCGCCGAAAAGGCGACCTGGATGGCCGGCGAGGCGATCCAGACGCTGGGCGGCAACGGCTACATCAACGAGTACCCGGTCGGCCGCCTGTGGCGCGACGCCAAGCTGTACGAAATCGGCGCGGGCACCAGCGAGATCCGGCGCATGCTGATCGGGCGCGAGCTGTTTGGCGAGACCATGTAAGTCAAGGTTCAAGCAGGAGAAGTGGAGTGGAGACGCGGGCTGCGTCGTAGAGCCGCGAAGGCCACAAGAAGAGTCGCAAAGACCGCCGCAAGCCCGTCACCGATGAACGTCGTTCCCGCGCAGGCGGGAACCCATGCTGAGCTTCCGATATAGCGGGCAGTGCCTTTGCCGCACACTCAGCATGGGTTCCCGTTTTCACGGGAAGTCGGTTCCGGCAATGCCGGGAACGACGGGCTGGTGGTCCTCTTCACAGTTACAGCCGTTCAACGTCCTCAAAACACCGGCGATCCCATCGCCACCCTCATCCTGTCTGGAGACACACCATGAACAACGATCCGATCGTCATCGTCGGCGCCGCCCGTACCCCGATGGGCGCCTTCCAGGGCGACTTTTCCTCGAAATCCGCCAGCGACCTGGGCGCCGTGGC
>JAKOOD010000220.1 GCA_022701635.1 Burkholderiaceae bacterium
CACGCTCGAAGACCTGCACGGCAGGCCGTTCGTCATGTATTCGCCCTACGAGGCGCGTCCTTTCTACCAGATGCTGAGCGAACGCTTTGCCAGGGCCGGCGTCGTGCCGGACGTTGTCGAGCACATCGGCCAGGTGCATACCATGCTGGCGCTGGTGCGTGCGGGTATCGGCGCGGCGCTGATTGCCGAAGGTGCCGCGCGCCTGAAGTTCGACGGTATCGTCATGCGCAAGATGACGACCGAACCAGTCCAGATGGTGTGTACCTGGCGGCGCGACAACGAGAACCCGGTGCTGCAGTTATTCAGACGCCAAGTCCTGCCCAGCTTTCATCACGAATAACTTGTGCAGCCCTCCCCAGCCGGCAAGGCATGCAAGCCGATCCATTCAATTACTGAATAGCAGGCGTCACTCTTTGGTTTGGTTGTGAATCGATCACCTCTTATGATTGGTTCGAGCAGTCATAAAACCACAATCAACGGAGACAACCTTGAAGAATACCGCCGCCATTATCCTGGCGTTCGGCAGTGCCGTCGCGCACGCCCAAAGTTCGGTGACGATCTACGGTATCGCCGATGCCGCCATCGTCGGCGAACGCGGCGGCAGCGCCGGCAATGTCACGAAAGTCACGAGCGGTGCGGCATCGGCCTCGCGCATCGGGTTTCGCGGCACGGAAGCACTGGGCGATGGCCTCTCGGCCTTTTTCACGCTCGAGACCGGCGCGAAGATCGACACCGGCGAAGTGGACGCCGCCGGCACCATCTTCAACCGCCAGGCGCTGGTCGGCCTGAAAGGGAAGTCCGGCCAGGTCGCGCTCGGCCGCCAGTACACGCCCTACCACACCACCCTCGTCATCATCGATCCGTTCGCGACCGGCTACGCCGGCACGTCCAAGAACCTGTTCCCGGACGTGGGCACCAACATCAGGACCAGCAACACCATCACCTACGCGTCGCCGGTCCTGCACGGCATCGACGCGCAACTGGCCTACAGCGTCGGCGAGCAGACCGATTCGTCGGCCGGACGGCAGTTTGGCGGCGTGATCGGTTATGCAGCGGGTCCGCTGGTCGTACGCCTGGCCTACAACAGCAAGAATGCCGACGTGCCGGCGTCGGGCACTGCCGCGGCCATCAGCCGCAGCCTGGGACGCAACACGCTGCTGGGCGCCACCTACAACGTCGGATGGGCCAGGCTGCATGCCGCCTACGGCGTGGACAAGGGCTACAACGCCGCGCCGCTGGCCAACGCCAACAACCCTTACGGCGGCGTGAGACCGACGTCGTCCACCGACGGACGTGACTACCTCCTCGGCTTCAGCGCGCCGGTCGCGCACGGCACGCTGATGTTCTCGGTCATGCACAAGGACGACCGCACGAACTTCAACCAGGACGCCAGCTCCTGGGGTATCGGTTACCTGTACGACATCTCGAAACGCAACGGCCTGTATGCGGCCTACGCACATATCCGCAACCGCAACGGCGCCGGCTATACCGTCAACAACAACACCGAATCCGGATCCGGCAACACCGGCTACAACCTCGGTATCCGGCATACGTTTTAAGTGATCAAAGACGGAACATACCGTCTCGCAGTGCAGCACCCGACAAACCTCAGTCAAACAGGAGACAGTTTTGGAGCAAGCGCAATCCGTCAAGGCCGCCAGTGCGGCCAAGGTCCAGACCCGCACGCGCTGGGTCATCCTCGCGATGCTGTTCGCGATCACCACCATCAACTATGCGGACCGTGCCACGATGTCGATCGCGGCGCCCGGCATCAGGAAAGACCTCGGCCTGGATGCGGTCCAGATGGGCTTCGTGTTCTCCGCTTTTGCCTGGTCCTACGTGCTGGCCCAACTCCCGGGCGGCTGGCTGCTCGACCGCTTCGGCTCCAAGATCACCTACTTCTTCAGTATTTTCCTGTGGTCGACCTTCACCATGCTCACCGGTGCGGCCGGCTTCCTGGCCGGGGGCGCCGCGGTCGCCATGCTGTTCACCCTGCGCCTGCTGGTCGGCGCCGCCGAAGCGCCCTCCTTCCCGGGCAACAGCCGCATCGCATCGAGCTGGTTCCCGACACACGAGCGCGGCCTGGCCGCCGCGATTTTCAATTCGGCCCAGTATTTTGCGACCGTGCTGTTCGCGCCGATCATGGGATGGCTGGTGCATTCCTACGGCTGGCACAGCGTGTTCTATGTGATGGGCGGCCTCGGCATCCTGATGTCCCTGGTCTGGCTGAAGACCATCCATGGACCGAAGCAGCACCCAAGCGTCAGCGCCAGCGAACTGAAATACATCCAGGAAGGCGGCGCGCTGGTGGACCTCGACAGCGGTACCCGCAGCGCACAGCCCTCCCAGATCCATACCTTCACCTGCATCAAGGAACTGTTGGCCAACCGCATGCTCCTCGGCGTCTATATCGGCCAGTACTGCATCACCACCCTTACCTATTTCTTCCTCACCTGGTTCCCGGTCTACCTCGTGCAGGAACGCGGCATGACGATCCTGAAGGCGGGCTTCGTGGCCTCCCTCCCGGCGATCGCGGGCTTCCTGGGCGGTATCGTCGGCGGCTGGATGTCGGACCGCCTGAGCCGGGCCGGCTATTCCCTGTCCGTGTCGCGCAAGCTGCCGATCGTCCTCGGCATGCTGCTGTCGATGAGCATGATCGCCTGTAACTACATCAAGACCGACATGCTGGTGGTCGCCGTCATGTCGCTGGCGTTCTTCGGCAAGGGCATCGGCGCTCTCGGTTGGGCGGTCGTGTCGGACACCTCGCCGAAAGAAGCGGGCGGCCTCTCGGGCGCCCTGTTCAACACCTTCGGCAACACCGCCGGCATCACGACCCCGATCGTCATCGGCTACATCGTGCAGACCACCGGCTCATTCGCCGGTGCCCTCGTGTTCGTCGGCGCCAACGCAGCGCTGGCGATCGCCTGCTACCTGTTCATCGTCGGCGACATCAAGCGCGTGGCGCTGGTCAAGTCGCTCGTGAACACATAAATTACCGCATCGTTTTCACCAGATCCTCATCCATTTACGGAGACACTCATGCATACCAACGTTTCGGGCGCGCCTACCATCACCGACCTGCGCGTCGTCCCCGTCGCCGGCCAGGACAGCATGCTGCTCAACCTGAGCGGTGCGCACGGCCCCTGGTTCACCCGCAACATCGTCATCCTCAAGGACAGCGCCGGCAACACCGGCCTCGGCGAGGTGCCGGGCGGCGAGAAAATCCGCCAGACCATCGAGGATGCGCGCGCGCTGGTCGTCGGCAAGACGCTGGGCGAGTACAACAACATCCTGAACGCCATGCGCACCACCTTCGCCGACCGCGACGCCGGCGGCCGCGGCCAGCAGACCTTCGATCTGCGCACCACCATCCACGCCGTGACCGCGGTGGAGTCCGCGCTGCTCGACCTGCTGGGCCAGTTCATGAACGTGCCGGTCGCCGCCCTGCTGGGCGAAGGCCAGCAGCGCGATGCCGTCGAGATGCTCGGCTACCTGTTCTACGTGGGCGACCGCCAAAAGACCCCGCTGGCCTACCGCAGCGAACCGGACGCCGGCGACGCCTGGCTGCGCCTGCGCAACGAAGAGGCGCTCACCCCGGAAGCGGTGGTGCGCCTGTGCGAAGCGGCACGCGAGCGCTACGGTTTCAACGACTTCAAGCTCAAAGGCGGCGTGCTGTCGGCCGACGCCGAGATGGAGGCGATCGTCGCCATGCACGAGCGCTTCCCGGATGCGCGCATCACGCTCGATCCGAACGGCGCCTGGTCGCTGCAGGAAGCGATCCGCGTCTGCCGCGACAAGCACGGCATCCTGGCCTACGCCGAAGACCCATGCGGCGCCGAGAACGGCTTCTCCGGCCGCGAAGTGATGGCCGAGTTCCGCCGCGCCACCGGCCTGCCCACCGCCACCAACATGATCGCCACCGACTGGCGCCAGATGGCCCATTCGATCCAGCTGCAGTCGGTCGACATCCCGCTGGCCGACCCGCACTTCTGGACCATGCAGGGTTCGGTGCGCGTGGCCCAGCTGTGCCAGATGTTCGGCCTGACCTGGGGCTCGCACTCGAACAACCACTTCGACATCTCGCTGGCCATGTTCACCCACGTCGGCGCCGCCGCGCCCGGCAAGGTCACCGCGATCGACACCCACTGGATCTGGCAGGACGGCCAGCGTCTGACCAGGGCGCCGCTGAAGATCGAAGGCGGCATGATCCGCATTCCCGAACGTCCAGGCCTGGGTATCGAACTGGACGAGGCAGAACTGGAGAAGGCGCACCAGGCCTACAGGAACATGGGCCTGGGCGCGCGCGACGATGCGGCGGCCATGCAGTTCCTGGTACCGGACTGGAAGTTCGACAACAAGAAACCCTGCCTGGTCCGGTAAGCGGCGCGTCGGGTGTCGGACCGGGCGAGGAAATCCTGCGCTAGGACACGCCCGACTGGGGTACGCCGAATCGTTTCAAGCGTTTCGGGCACGACGTGCGCGGCGGGAAGCTGCAGACCGGATGCGGATCCTCGCTGGCCAGTCCAGTGTCCACGGAGCCCGTGGGCCTGGCCTGGCTCAAGCGGGCGGGCCAGACCTGCAAGGTGGCCAACCAGGTCATCGTCGCCCTGAACATCGACGTAAAAAAAGCGGCGGTAGCAATACCGTCGCTTTTTCTTTTATACGCCGCCCTGCGGCACGAGGATCTTACAGCTCGCACATGATGTTGCCGTTGCTGTCGATGCGGCACGCATAGGTGCGCAGCCAGGCATCGACCAGGCGACGCCAGAAGGAAGGACGGGCGCCCGACGCTGCGCGGGCCGGGACTGCGATCCGACCTGCGGCCAGGGTTGCGCTGTGATTGTTCGACATGGTGTGATCTTCCAAAACATTTTACCGATGGCATATCATAGAAAAACATGCGCTTGTTTTCCAATCACATGTTGGAATGCCCGCCATCATGGGATGGTATGGCGACCTGGCGTCATCACAAGCAGCCATAACAGAAATGCCGATCGTGAAGCCCTGACTTTGGTTTGCGGCACACAGCTGGCAGGCGGCTGCAGCGTGCACGAGGCAAGCGGGACCACCATTCTGCCGGGGTTGCCCTAGCATCCTGATAAGGCGGATAACCCATTTGGCAAATCTGCTATGCTACAAACAAAATGTCGATTAGTTGCAGATTATTTAGCGGGAAGCCGTGGGCTAGCTCTGTGTCGGTCGCTGAATAGTATCCCGCAGCGCTCAAGCCTTGCAACTCAAGCTGAATGAAAAAAGGCCAGCTGGATGCTGGCCTTTTGATCGTTGCGTTCAAATTCCTAAGATTCCGCCCAAGTTGTTTTCTCAACTCGCTACGGCAATCGAAGTCTTTAAATTTAAACACGAAATTCTGGTGGGCGGTGCAAGTTTCGAACTTGCGACCCCAGCAGTGTGAATGCTGTGCTCTACCCCTGAGCTAACCGCCCTGCTTTACTACTATCTACTGCTTTGCTGCGTTTGCATCGCTGCAATGACGAGCATTATAGGGGGAGTTTTGCGTTTTGTCACCCCTGCAGAGAATATTTTCTCCAAAGGCATTCTCCCTTGACCCCTTTGTCGAGCGCGGCCAGCACCTTGTCGTGCTCGGACAGCTCCTCCGCGCTGGAGGCGATCACCAGGATCTCGCCCAGCGGACCGGCATCGACCAGCTGGGCGCCGCCGGATGCTTCTACCTCGACGTCCATCGACAGCATGTTCTGCCCGCGTGTCATGGCGAGGTAGACGTCGGCCAGCAGTTCAGAGTCGAGCAACGCGCCGTGCAGCTT
>JAKOOD010000224.1 GCA_022701635.1 Burkholderiaceae bacterium
CGGATGGTCAGGGGTACCCGGATGAACTGCGAATTCACCTTCGCGTCATCGGCGAACAGGATGATGCGGCTGACGTTGAAGCAGGAGCGCACCACCTCCACGGATGCCATCGCCAGCAGCCGCGCCAACTGCAGCGGCGCGCGCAGGCGCGGGTAACCCAAGGGCTGCAGGCGCCGCCCCAGCAGCGGCGCCGCGATGCCGACCAGCGCGCCGAGCAGCAGGTGCGCCGGCTCGACGCTCTGGTTGAGCAGCAGCCACAGGATGCACAGGCCGAGCGAGACCAGCGGGAACGGCAGCCAGCGCGTCATGATGGCACCTCCACGGCGGCGGCAGGCGATGCAGCAGCCGCGGCTGGCGAAGGCACGGTGGGGTGCCCGAGCACGCGCTCGATGTAGTCGGCGGGACGGTGGATGCCCTCGCTGGCGCGCCCCAGGTAGCCGAAGATCGGCCCCGCCTCGACCGTCATGAAGCCGGACAGCGCCAGCAGGAACACCACCGGCACCACCTCCGAGCGGTGCAGCTTGGGCGGCACCGCCTTGGTGGCCCAGAAGGTGCGCACGCCGAAGCGCAGCATCGCCATCACCGCCACCAGGCCCGAACCCAGCACCAGCGCCATCAGCGCCCAGGCGGTACCGGGAATGGTGCCGCCGGACGGATTGAGCAGCGCATGGAACATGCCGAACTTGGCGACGAAGCCGGACAGCGGCGGCAGCCCGGCGATCATCAGCGTACAGGCGGCGAAGGCCAGCGCCAGGAAGGCCAGCGCCGCCGGCACGCCCTGCCCCAGCGGCTCGTCGGGCTTGTCCTCGACCGCGTAGGCTTCCATCGTCACCGCCAGGATGGCCGCGCCGGGGTTGCGGATACGGTCGATCAGTTCGACCAGCAGCAGGAAGGCGGCGATCGCCAGCGTCGAGCCAACCAGGTAGTACAGGCCGGCCGTGACCAGCGAGGCCTGGCCGTAGCCGATCACCGCCAGCAGCGTGCCCGAGGACACGATCGCGCCGTAGCCCGCCATGCGGCCGGCGCTGCCGGTCGACAGCATGCCAGCGGCGCCGAACAGGATCGTGGCCGCCCCACCCCACAGCAGCGCATCGTAGCTCCAGCCGCCCGGAAACCACAGCAGCCACAGGCGCAGGATGGCGTAGGTGCCGACCTTGGTCATCAGCACCAGCATCGCCGCCACCGGCGGCGATGCTGCGGCATAGGTGGTCGGCAGCCAGAAGCCGAGCGGCCACATCGCGCTCTTGATCAGGAAGGCCAGCGCCAGCACGCTGGCGCCGATCTGCACCAGGCCGAGTTCGGGCGCGGCCAGCCTGGCGATCCGCGCGGCCAGGTCGGCCATGTTGAGGGTGCCGGTGGCGGCGTAGATCAGCGCCGCCCCGAGCAGGAACAGCAGCGAGGCCGCCAGGTTGACGGCGATGTACTGCATGCCGGCGCGCAGGCGCTCGGCGTTGTACCCGTGCAGCAGCAAGCCGTAGGACGACGCCAGCATCACTTCGAAGAACACGAACAGGTTGAACAGGTCGTGCGTCAGGAAGGCGCCGTTGATCCCCATCAGCAGGAACTGGAACAGGGTGTGGAAGTGCACCCCGATGCGGCCCCAGCGCTGCTGCGCGAACAGCAGCGAGGCCAGCGCAAGCAGCGCGGTCAACAGCAACATCAATGCCGCCAGGCGGTCGGCCACCAGCGCGATGCCGAACGGCGCCGCCCAGTTGGCCGCCAGGTAGACGCCGATGCCGCCCTGCCAGTAGCCGCCGTCGGTCATCGCCACCAGCACCAGCGCAGTCGCCAGCAGGCCCAGCACGGACAGATAGCCGAGCGCCAGCTTGAGGCGGTGCCAGCCCTGGGTCAGCGGCGTCATGGCGGCGCCGCACAGCAGCGGCAGCAGCACCGGCACCAGGATCAATTGGTCGAGCGCCCTCATGCTTCGGGCTCCCGGCCGTCGACGTGGTCGGTGCCGGTCAGGCCGCGCGCGCCGATCATCACCACCAGGTACAGCGCGGTGGTGGCGAAGCCGATCACGATCGCGGTCAGCACTAGCGCCTGCGGCAGCGGATCGGCCAGCACGGCCGGATCGATGGGAGTACCCGCCGCTTTGTCAACGGAAATCAGCGGCGGCTTGTCGACCCACAGCCGGCCCATGGCGAAGATGAACAGGTTGACGGCGTACGACATCAGCATCAGCCCGGCCAGCACCTGGAAGCTGCGCGGGCGCAGCACCAGCCAGATACCGGCGGCGAACACGATCCCGATCGCGAGGGACATGACGGCTTCCATTACAAAATCTCCTTGGTCGGCGGCAGCGCCGACGGCAACGCGGCGCGCGCGGCGGCCACCGGCATCCGGTGGCTGCGCAGCGACTGGTGCGCCAGCGCCACCAGAATCAGCATGGTGGCGCCGACGACCACCAGGAACACGCCGAGGTCGAACACGAAGGCGCTCGGCACGTGGATCTCGCCCAGCAGCGGCAGCGCCAGGTGCGCCGTGTGGCTGGTCAGGAAGGGGTAGCCGAGCAGCCAGGCACCGAGGCCGGTACCGCAGGCCGTGGCCAGTCCCCAGGCGATCCATCGATGCGGGCGCAGGCGCAGGTGGTCTTCGACCCAGTCGGTACCGGCCACCATGTACTGCACGATCAGCGCGGTGGCAAAGATCAGGCCGGCAACGAAGCCGCCGCCCGGCATGTTATGCCCGCGCATGAAGAAATAGACAGCGATGACGCCCATCACCGGCAGCAGGAAGCGCATGTACACGCCGGCCACCAGCAAATAGCCGCCGTTCGCCTGCTGCGCCGGCGATTGACGGACGGCCGGATCGACGTCGCTGGCCTGCTGCACCGGAATCGGGACGCTCTCGCGCGCCGGGCGGAAGCGCCGCAGCAGCGCGTACACGGTCAGTGCGACCGCGCCCAGCACGGTGATCTCGCCCATCGTGTCGAAACCGCGGAAGTCGACCAGCAGCACGTTGACGACGTTGGCACCGCCGCCTTCCGCCAGCGCGCGCAGGATGTAGAAATCGCTGATGGTGTCGACCGCCGGCCGCGTCAGCACGGCGTAGCTGACGGCGGCCAGCCCGAGGCCGCCGGCCGCCGCCAACAGCAGGTCGCGGGTGCGCCGCCAGCGGGTGCTCGCGGGCGCCGGGCCCGACAGCGCCTGCGGCCGCGCGCGCGGCGGCAGCCAGCGCAGCCCGAGCAGGATCAGCACCGTGGTGACGGTTTCCACCATCAGCTGGGTTAGCGCCAGGTCGGGCGCCGACAGCCACAGGAAGGTGATGCTGGTGACGACGCCGGTGCCGCCGACCAGCGCCAGCGCCGCCAGCCGGTGGTACTTGGCCTTGACCGCCGCCGCCACCGCGCAGGTGGCGCCGATCAGCCACAGCGCCGCGAACGGCAGGTCGATATCGCCCGGGTCGAAGGCCGGCAGACGGGGCAGCGGGGCCGCCAGCAGCAGCGGTGCCAGCACCAGCATGGCGACGATGGCGCGGAACTGCGGCTGCAGGCGCCGGGTACCGGTCCAGCGCATCAGGGTGTCGGCCGCCACGCCCAGCGCCAGCATGCAGGTCTCGTAGGCTTGCGCCCCTTTCAGGCGGTGCAGCACCGGCACCTTGCTGCGGTCGCGCAGGTTGGCGCGGCGGCGCAGGAAGATATAGAACACCAGGCCGCCGGCCAGCGCCCCGGCGCTCATCGCCAGCGGCAGGTTGAGGCCGTGCCAGATCGCCAGGTCGTACTCGGGCATGCGCACGCCGAGGATGGCGTGGGCCGCCACCGCCAGCACGTCGCCCACGGTACGCTGCGGCAGCACACCGACCGCAATGCACAGCAACACCAGGCACTCGACCGGAAAGCGCATCCAGCGCGGCGGCTCGTGCACGGGATGATCGATCTCCTGCGTCAGCGGTCCGAAGAACACGCTGATGAAGCGCAGCGAATAGGCCACGCTGAAGATGCCCATCAGCGTCGCCGCCACCG
>JAKOOD010000226.1 GCA_022701635.1 Burkholderiaceae bacterium
CTTACGCAGCTGTTGGCACCTTCATCAAACGCCCACACTTATCGACTGTTAATTTTTAAAGAACTTTGTTCGGTACTGCGTCTTGCTACTTAGCGACAAATCGTTTTGTTTGTCAGCAGCAGAGAAGCGAGATTATGCGGTGTTCAGCTCAATTCGTCAACTTCTTTTTTGCCTCGTGTCTTTCAGACACGATCCTCATTACAAGCAGCTTCGATACGCTGGAAGCCGTCGTTTGCGACGAGGGAAAGCATGATAGCAAAGCCGGGAGAACGCTGCAAGAGCCTTCGTCCACGCGTACAATGCCCGCTTTGCTTTTGCCGACGCCTGAAGCCCGCCATGACGATCCTGCTCTCCACCCTTAATGCACGCTATGCCCACGCTTCGCTCGGCCTGCGCTACCTGCTGGCCAATATGGGCGCGCTGCAGGAACAGACGGCGCTGATGGAATTCGTCATCGGTGCGAAGACCACCGAAGTGGTGGAACGTCTTCTCAACAAGAAGCCACGCATCGTCGGTTTCGGTGTCTATATATGGAATGTCGAGGAAACCGCCAGGGTGGTCGCCATGCTCAAGCGCGTGGCACCCGAGGTGACGGTGGTCCTGGGCGGTCCCGAGGTCTCGTACGAGACCGGCGAACAGGAGATCGTGCGCCTGGCCGACTATGTCGTCACCGGCTGGGGCGACATCACCTTCCCCAAGCTGTGCGGCGAGATCCTGCACGGCCCCAAGCCGCTGATGAAAATCCACGCCGGCGTGCAGCCGCCGATGGCTGACATCACCCTGCCCTACTCTCTATATAGTAACGAGGACATCGCCCACCGCACGATCTACGTGGAAGCCTCGCGCGGCTGCCCGTTCAAGTGCGAGTTCTGCCTGTCTTCGCTGGACAAGACGGCCTGGCCCTTCGGCCTGGAGAACTTCCTGGCCGAGATGGAAAGCCTCCATCAGCGCGGCGCACGCCTGTTCAAGTTCGTCGACCGCACCTTCAACCTGAACGTCAAGACCAGCCTGAAGATCATGCAGTTCTTCCTCGATAAGCTGGCGGCCCACCCGGACGATCCGGTGTATGCACACTTCGAGCTGGTCCCCGACCACTTGCCGGATGCGCTGAAGAGCACCATCGCCCAGTTCCCGCCGGGCGCCCTGCAGTTCGAGATCGGCATCCAGAGCTTCAATCCAGAGGTGCAAGCCCTGGTGAGCCGGCGCCAGGACAATGCCAAGGCGGCCGACAACATCCGCTGGCTGACCGAGCACTCGCACGCCCACCTGCACGTCGACCTGATCGCCGGCCTGCCGGGCGAAGACGTCGACAGCTTTGCCGCCGGCTTCGACAAGCTGGTCGCGCTGCATCCGCACGAAATCCAGTTCGGCATCCTCAAGCGTCTGCGCGGCACGCCGATCATCCGCCATACCGTGCCCTATAAAATGGTGTTCGATCCTTATCCGCCCTATACGGTGCTGGCGACCGACCGCATCGACTTCGGCACCATGCAGCGCCTGGTGCGCTTTGCCCGCTACTGGGACCTGGTGGCGAACTCGGGCCGCTTCGCGCACACGGTCAAGGCCATGCTCGGCGATGCGCCGTTTGCCAACTTCATGGCCTTCGCGGACTGGATCTATACCCGCACGGATGCCACCCACCGTATCGCCCTCGAGCGCCTGGCGAAGCTGGTGCAGGAATGGCTGCAGCTGCAAGGCATGCCCCAGCTGGACGCGGCCACCCTGCTGGCCAGCGACTATGCCGGCAATGTCGACAAGGCCGCGGACAAAGCCGACAACAAGGACAGGCAAAAGCCGGCCGCGGCACCCGAACGCCAGGTCCGCCACCTCGCGGCCTGAGCACGCTAGCACCACCCCGGTGGCAGCCATCCCGAATCTCTTTTACACTGCCGCAATGCGGATTGAAAATGCGCCAACATTAACCATCGAACATCCAGAGTCCACCAAGGAGCAATCCGTGGTGGCGCGCGGCGTATGGCAGGTGCACGCACTGAGCGATCGCGGCGCCCTCAAGGGCATCAACAAGATGCTCGGCGCACTCAAGGACCAGCCGCAACTGGTGTGGGACCTCTCTGAAATCAACAGCCTGGACCACATCGGCGCGCAGATGTTCTGGACCGCCTGGGGCAAGCGCCGGCCCGACCGCCTGACCCTCGATCCGCGCCAGGAAGAACTGTTCGCCCGCCTCGAGGACGCCAGCCACCTTGCCTACCCGCGCACCCGCTCCAGTCCCCTGGGCTGGATCATCGCCCTGGGCGCCGGCGTGCTGTCGCTGTTCGAACACCTGAAAAGCGTGATCCTGCTGATCGGCCAGGTGGTGCAGGACCTGTTCCGCTTCATCCGCCATCCGGTTACCGGCCCCTGGCGCGAGATCTCGGCCAACATCTACCATTCCGGCTTCCAGGCGCTCGGCATCACCGCGCTGGTCGGCTTCCTGATCGGGATCGTGCTCTCCTACCTGTCGGCGCAGCAGCTGCGCATGTTCGGCGGCGACATCTTCCTGGTCAACATCCTCGGGATGGCCGTGATCCGCGAACTCGGCCCGCTGCTGGCCGCGATCCTGGTGGCGGGCCGCTCGGGCTCCTCGATCACCGCCCAGCTGGGCGTGATGCGGGTGACCGAGGAACTCGATGCGATGCTGGTGATGGGCATCTCGCACGGCTACCGCCTGATCATGCCGAAGATCCTGGCCCTCGCCGTGGCGATGCCGCTGCTGGTGGTCTGGACCGATGCCATGGCCCTGCTGGGCGGCATGCTGGCGGCCAAGTTCGAGCTGGGCCTGTCGTTGCGCTACTTCGTGCAGAAGCTGCCTGCCGCCGTGCCGATCGTGAACTACGGGATCGGTCTCGGCAAAGGAGTGGTGTTCGGCACCCTGATCGCCCTGGTGTCCTGCCACTTCGGCCTGCGCATCAAGCCGAACACCGAAAGCCTGGGGCGCGGCACCACCACCGCGGTCGTCACCGCGATCACCGTCGTCATCATGGCCAACGCCGTGTTCGCGATCGTCTTCTCCAGCGTGGGGTTCGGCTGATGGACAAGGTCAAGCAACGCCCGCCGCAACGATTGAACGCCCGCCCCGACGAAGACGTCGGCCCGCCGGTGGTGGAAATCCGCAACCTGTGGACGCGCTTCGGCCGCACCGTGGTGCACCAGGACCTGAACCTGGATATTTACGCGGGCGAGATCCTGTCCATCGTCGGCGGCTCCGGTACCGGAAAGACCGTCCTGCTGCGCCAGATGCTGGGCCTGGAACGTCCCAGCAGCGGCACCGTCAAGGTGTTCGGCGAGGACGTCAGCAGCGCCAGCCCGGCGCAGCTGCAGCGCATGCGCAACCACTGGGGCATGCTGTTCCAGCAGGGTGCGCTGTATTCGGCGCTGACGGTGTTCGACAACATCGCCCTGCCGCTGCGCGAACTGAAATCGCTGCCCGAAGCCGTGATCCGCGATGCGGTCCTGCTCAAGATGGACATGGTGGGACTCGGCACGGGCGACATCAACAAGATGCCGGCCGACCTGTCCGGCGGCATGATCAAGCGTGCCGCCCTGGCGCGCGCGCTGGCGCTCGAGCCGCAGCTGCTGTTCCTGGATGAGCCCACGGCCGGCCTCGACCCCGACCTGTCCGACACCTTCGTCGAACTGATCCAGACCCTGCACAGCGAGCTGAAACTGACCGTGGTGATGGTGACCCACGACCTCGACAGCCTGTTCGCGCTGTCGTCGCGCATCGCGGTACTGGCCGAGAAGCACGTGCTGGCGGTCGGCCCGGCCTGCGACGTGCTGCGGGTCCAGCATCCCTTCATCAAACAATTTTTCCTCGGGCCCCGCGGCCAGCGGGCGCTGGAAGTGCTCGAAGAACGCTATGCGCGAAAGGATACGGAAGACTGACATGGAAAACAGATCGTACGCCCTGATGACCGGCTTCTTCACGGTGGCCCTGCTGGTGGCCGCCATCCTGGTCGGCCTGTGGCTGAACCGCGACCGCACCGAAGTCCATCCCTACGAGATCGTCACCACCCAGACCATCCCCGGCCTGAACCCGCAGGCGACGGTGCGCTACCGCGGCCTCGAGATCGGGCGCGTCGACGACATCATCTTCGACCCGCGCGTGACCGGCCAGATCCTGATCAAGCTGTCGATCGAGGAAGGCGCGCCGGTCACCACCACCACCTTCGCCTCGCTGGGCTACCAGGGCGTGACCGGCATCGCCTTCATCCAGCTCGACGACGACCGCACCGGCTCGCCGTTACTGGCCAGCGACCCGCAGCACGTGCAGCGCATCCCGCTGCGCGCCGGCCTGCTCGACCAGCTGGAAAAGCGCGGCCTGGCGATCCTGGAAAAGACCGAACGCATTACCGATGGCCTGAACAACATCCTCAGCACCGAGAACCAGGACAAGCTGACCGGCGCCATCGACCACATCAGCAAGGCGGCCGAAGCCTACGGCGACATTCCGAAGCAGCTGCAGCCTACCCTGGCGCGCCTGCCCGCCATCACCAACAAGCTCGACCAGACCGTGGGCTCGGTGAACGAGCTGGCCGCCAGCGCCAACCGTACCGTGCAGAACTACGACCGCCTGGCCACCGGCCTGCAGGCGCCGGGCGGCCCGGTGGAACGCGCCAGCGCCGCCATCGAGTCGCTCGGCGGCGTGACGGCCGATCTCGAGCTGCACACGCTGCCGCACGTGGTCGAGATGACCGACGAAGCCAAGACCTCGCTGCGCGCCGTGCGCCGCACCGTGACCAACCTCGGCGACCGCCCGCAGAGCATCCTGTTCGGCGCCCCGACCGCGGCACCCGGCCCCGGCGAACCCGGCTTCGTGCCCCCGACCAAATGAAGATGAGGCAACCAGTGACCCTGCATCCGACTCCACACAAGACCAACAACAAGCTGGCCGCCTGCGCCCTCGCCTTCGTGCTGTCCCTGTCCGGCTGCGCCTCGAACAAGGGCCAGCCGACCACCCAGTTCGACTTCGGCCCGGTGCTGGCGCCGGCCGCGCAAGCGGCGGGCGCCAGCACCGGAGGCATCAACGCCTTCGCCTCCTTCGGGGCACTGGTGGTGACCGACGTCACCGGCTCCAGCGCGCTGGACAGCGAGCGCATGTTCTACCGCCTGAGCTATGCCGACGCGCTGCAGGCGCGTACCTACGCCAACAGCCGCTGGACCGCGAATCCGCTGCAGATGATGACCCAGCGCCTGAAAACCCGCATGGGCCAGGCCGGCGCCAAGGTGCTGTCCGAGACCGACGCGTCGCTGGGCGTGCCGATCTTGCGCGTCGACGTCGACGACTTCGTGCACGACTTTTCGAGCGCCACCCAGAGCCAGGGCGTGGTGGCGGTGCGCGCCTCGCTGTTCCAGGGCCATACCCTGGTCGACCAGAAGCGTTTTGTCCATACCACCCCGGCCCCCACGCTCGACGCCGCCGGCGGCGCGCGCGCGCTGGCCGCCAGCCTAGATGCCATCGCGGCCGACATCAGCGGCTGGCTCGGCACGCTGAACCTGCAACGCCGATGACCGCGACGGAAGACGAGGCCGGGCCGCGCGCCTCGCCGGTGGCGCGTGCGGCCCTGCTGGCCTACCTGCTGCTGATCGTCTACGCCAGCTGGTTCCCGTTCTCGGGATGGCGCAGCAACGGGCTGTCGCCGTTCGCCTTCCTGAACCTGCAGCCGCAACGCTACTGGACCGGCTTCGACGTCATGGTCAACATCGTCGGCTACATGCCGCTCGGGGTGCTGTTCGTGCTGTCCATGTACCCGGCGGTGCGCGGCATCTGGGCGGTACTGCTGACCGCCGTCGCCGGCGTGCTGGTATCGGGCACCATGGAAACCGTGCAGAACTTCCTGCCCAGCCGCGTGTCCTCGAACCTCGACCTTCTGACCAATGCCGGCGGCTGCCTGGCGGGCGCCTTCGTCGGCGCCTATTTCGCCTCCATGCTGCTCGACGAGAGCCGCCTGTACCGCCTGCGGCGGCGCTGGTTTTCGCCCTACGCCAGCCAGGGCCTGGTGCTGGTGGCGCTGTGGCCGCTGGCCCAGGTCTACCCCCAGGGTTATTTGTTCGGCAACGGCCAGGTGCTGCCGCTGCTGTCGGAATGGCTGTCCGGCTGGCTCGATGCCGACATCGACCTGGTGACACTGCTGCGCGGCGACACCATCATGTCGGTCGAGCAGTACTGGCTGTCCGAGACCATCATCACCGCCTGCGGCATGACCGGTGCCGCACTGACCCTGATGTGCCTGACCCGGCGCGGCGCCCCGCGCATGCTGCTGATCCTGGCACTGCTGGCAGCCGGCGCGGTCGTCAAGACGCTGGCCAGTTCGCTGTTCTTCGCGCCCGACAATGCCTTCCTGTGGCTGACCCCCGGCGCCGAAGGCGGCTTCCTGATCGGCCTGATCATGCTGGCCGGCCTCGCCTTCGCGCCGCAGGTGGCGCAGCGCCGCCTGGCGGTGGTGACGCTGGTGCTGTCGCTGATCGTGGTGAACACGATCCCGGCCAACCCGTATTTCGTCTCCACGATCCAGGCCTGGCAGCAGGGTAAATTCCTGAACTTCAACGGCGCGGCCCAGTTTTTGGGCATGGCGTGGCCGATTTTCGCGCTCTGGTTCCTGCTGCTGCCTTCGCATCGCCTGAACCGTCAGTGAGTTGCGCGTATCATATGATCGATACCAGCCATCGAATGGATACTCCCATGGACACCAACGACAAACCTTTCTACGAACACCACGTGTTCTTCTGCATGAATGAACGCGAAGGCAAGGATTGCCGCGACAGCTGCGGCAAGCACGGCGCCCTGGAAGCGCAGAAGCACGCCAAGTCGCGCATCAAGGCACTCGGCCTGAGCGGCCCCGGCAAGGTGCGCATCAACAAGGGCGGCTGCATGGACCGCTGCGAGGAAGGCCCGGTCATCGTGGTCTACCCGCAGGGCACCTGGTACACCTACGTCGACAATTCGGACATCGACGAGATCATCGACCGCCACATCGTCAAGGGCGAGGTGGTCGAGCGCCTGAAGATCTGACACAGGCCGGCAGAAGATGAACAAGAATTCGCACAAGTTTTACCTGACCGGCCACGCCGGCAAGATGGAATGCCTGCTGGACGAGCCGGAAGGCCAGCCACGCGGCATCGCCCTGGTGGCGCACCCGCACCCGCTGTACGGCGGCACCATGGACAACAAGGTGGCGCAGACGCTGGCACGTACTTTCGTCGGCCTCGGCTACGCGACGGCGCGCTTCAACTTCCGCGGCGTCGGCGAATCCGAGGGCACGTACGACGACGGCCGCGGCGAAGTCGACGACATGGAAGTCATGCTCGAGCACATGCTGAAGGAATATCCGGGCCTGCCGTTCACCTTGAGCGGCTTCTCGTTCGGCACCTTTGTCCAGGCCCAGCTGCAGCAGCGCCTGGAAGCGCAGGGCCGCCCGGCCGAGCGCCTGGTGCTGGTCGGGACCGCCGCCGGCAAGTGGCCGATGCCGCCGGTGCCGGGCGACACCATCCTGATCCACGGCGAGCTTGACGATACGATCACGCTCACCCAGGTATTCGACTGGGCACGCCCGCTCGACATCCCCGTCACCGTGATCCCGGGCGCCGACCACTTCTTCCATCGCAAGCTGGTCCACATTAAAAATCTGGTCGCACAACTGTGGCGCCGTGACATTTGAGCCAATCACTGGCCTATAATTAAGCGTCTTATTCTCAGGCAATGTCTTTCGGAAACTTCCGGTAAAGACATTGCTCGCTTCGCCATTCACTGATCTTCTCGTTTGCTCCCCATGAAAAAGTTAATCGCGGCCCTCGCCGCCAGCGCCCTCCTGATGTCCGCCGCCCATGCACAGCAAGTGCCGGCCCCGCAAATCGCCGCCCGTTCGTGGACGCTGCTGGACGCCACCAGCGGCCAGATCATCGCGTCGCAGGATGCGGACATGCGCATCGAACCGGCCTCGTTGACCAAGGTCATGACCGCCTACGTCGTGTTCGGCGCGATCCGCGACAAGAAGATCACGCTGGACCAGATGGTCAACGTCTCGGTGCGCGCCTGGAAAGTCGACGGCAGCAGCTCGAAGATGTTCATCGACCCGGCCACCCCGGTCAAGGTCAACGACCTGCTGTACGGCCTGATGGTCCAGTCGGGCAACGACGCGGCGGTGGCACTGGCCGAGGCGGTCGCCGGCGACGAAGCCACCTTCGTGCACCTGATGAACGAGCAGGCGCAGCGCATGGGCATGAAGAACACCCGCTTCGCCAACCCGCACGGCCTGCCCAGCCCGGACAACTTCTCGACCGCGCGCGACCTGTCGATCCTGGCCTCGCACGTCATCAATGACTTCCCCGAGTTCTACAAGATCGACTCGGTCAAGGAATTCACCTATAACAAGATCAAGCAGCAGAACCGCAACCGCCTGCTGTGGATCGACCCGACCGTGGACGGCATGAAGACCGGCCACACCGAAGCCTCGGGCTTCTCGATGATCGCATCGGCCCACCGCCCGAACGGTACCTCCGGCGAGCGTCGCCTGATCTCGGTGCTGTCCGGCGCCACCTCGGACGGCCTGCGCACCGCCGAAAGCCAGAAGCTGCTGAACTGGGGCTTCCAGAACTTCGACACCGTCAAGCTGTACTCGAAGGGCCAGGCCATCCAGACGCCGGAAATCTGGAAGGGCTCGCAATCGAAAGTGAAGATCGGCTTCCTCAACGACGTGCTGGTGACCGTGCCGAAGGGCGTGGCGCAAAAGATGAAGCCGGTGCTGGAACGCAAGGACCCGCTGGTCGCGCCGCTGGCACGCAACAGCCGCGTCGGTACGCTGAAGATGGTGGTCGACGGCAAGCCGCTGCTGGCGCTGCCGGTGGTGTCGCTGGAAGAGGTGCCGGAAGCGAGCATCTTTGGCAAGACCTGGGATTCGATGCGGCTCTGGATGAAGTAATCCGGGCGTAGGGTGGGCACCCCGTGCCCACGCGGACGACTGCGTCATGTTGGCGCTCCTTCAATGGCGGCCGACACCATGCATGCGTGACGCGTGGGCACGTGGTGCCCACCCTACTTTTACCGAGCGGGACTTTGTTGGTATTGCTCCAGCTATAATTTACCCAACTAACTAAAGGAAGCCCCGATGACCCACGCCCTCCCCCGCGACCTGTCCTGCCCGCGCATCGCCACCCGTCCGGGCGGCCTCGAATTGTCCCGCGTCGTTGCCGGCATGTGGCGCATGGTGGAGTGGAACATGACGGTGGAGCAGCGCGTGGCCTTCATCGAGCAGTGCCTGGCGCTGGGCGTGACCTCGTTCGACCATGCCGACATCTACGGCAACTACGGCGTCGAAAGCCTGTTCGGCGAAGCGCTGCGCGCCCAGCCTTCGCTGCGCGCGCGCATGCAGCTGGTCAGCAAGTGCGGCATCAAGCTGCTGTCGAACAAGCGTCCGCAGCACGCCATCCAGCACTACGACACCACGGCCGCCCACATCATCGCGTCCGCCGAGGAATCGCTGCGCCAGCTGCACACCGACCGCCTCGACCTGCTGCTGATCCACCGCCCGGACCCGCTGATGGACTTCGACGAGATCGCCGACGCCTTCACGCGCCTGAAACAGGCCGGCAAGGTGCTGCACTTCGGCGTGTCGAATTTCAGCCGCCACCAGTTCGAGGCGCTGAACCGCCGCATCGAGCTGGCCACCAACCAGGTCGAATTCTCGCCGCTGCACGTGGCGCCGATGTTCGACGAGACCTTCGACGGCTTGCAGGACCTCGGCATCGCGCCGATGATCTGGTCGCCGCTGGGCGGCGGCCGCCTGTTCAGCGCCAACGACGCCAACGCGGAAAACCTGCGCCTGGTGATCAAGGAGATTGCCGACCGCCTGCACCAGCCCTTCGCCAGCGTGGTCTTCGCCTGGATCATGCAGCTGCCGTCGCGGCCGATCCCGCTGACCGGGTCCGGCCGCATCGAGGCGATCAAGGTGGCGGTGGCCGGTGCCGGCTTCCAGCTGGCGCGCCAGGACTGGTTCGCGATCCTGCGCGCGGCGCGCGGCCACGAAGTGGCGTGACGGGACCGCTATGGGCGAGCCGCTGAAGATCGTCGAGGGGCGCGCCCTGAGCGCGCAGCAGAAAAAGGATCTGCTCAACCGCCTGGCACGCGTGGAAGGCCAGCTGCGCGGCATCCAGAAGCTGGTGGCGCTGGCCGACGCGCCGTCCGACTGCGACGCCGTGGCCCAGCAGATGGCGGCGGCGCGCAAGGCGCTGGACCGCTCGTTCGTGCAGCTGCTGACGGCCAGTATCGTGACCCACACCGGGAATGCCGCCGACATCGACGAGGCAAAACAAAGCGCCGCCCATTTGGCGGCGCTGTTCGACAAGTTCGCTTGATCCGGCGCCGGGCACGCGGCGCGTGGACGGGAGACCCGTCCACCCTACGGCGCGCGCATCGCGGGTAGGGTGGGCACCCGGCGCCCACGCGGGCAACACCAGGCGCGGGGTCGGCATCCGGCGCCCACGCGAGCGTTTTCGCCGTGCCGGCTGTCGCGTGGGCTCGGGGAGCCCACCCTACGTCTTACTCCGCCACCTCGTCATAGACGCGCGGCGGCGCGACGCCGGTCCAGCCGCCCTTCCAGGCGATGTTCAGCAACAGCGTCGCACTGATATAAAACACGAAGAACAACGCAAAGAAGCGCGTCTGCAGCAGCGCCATCAGCAGCACGCACACCCCGAGTGCGATGAACACCGCCTTCGACTTCGGCTGCTTGGAGCTCGGGAAGCGCACCGTCGACACCATCAGCGTCCCCACCGCCACCATCAGCGCCATCACCATGAAGGCCTGGGCCATCGAGTACGCCGGGTCCGGCCAGGCCACCACCACCGACGCCACGCAGGCGGCACCGGCCGTGATCGGCATGCCGACGAAGTAGCGCGGATCGGTCTTGCCGACCATGACGTTGAAGCGCGCCAGGCGCAGCGCGCCGCAGGCAACGAACACGAAGCAGGCCAGGCCGCCCATGCGCACCAGGGTCGGGTGGGCCGCGCTCATCTGCGCGAAGCCGTAGCAGTACAGCAGCAACCCGGGCGCGCAGCCGAAATTCATCACGTCGGCGATCGAATCGAGCTGCACGCCGAAGTTGGACTGGGTGTTGGTGGCGCGCGCCACGAAGCCGTCGAGGGCATCGAACACGCCGGCCAGCACCAGCAGAATGGCGGCCAGGCGGTAATCGCCGGGATCGCCAACCGGGGCATTGTCGACGGAAATGACGATGCTGCCGAAGCCGCAGGCGATCGACAGCAGGGTCACGAAACTGGGAAGGGCGAACTTGGCGCGCGCAAGGCGGCGCTGGGAACTTGGTTTCAACATGTGCTCGATAAGGCAGGGCAATGGCCCATTTTACATGGGCTGGCACCACACCCGCATTTTCGATCCAGCCCTGCGGCTGAGCGTCACCGTTCCGCGATTTCGCCTAGAATGATGGCTCTTTCGCCCGCTAGGCCGAACCTGAGGAGTTTACAAGATGAGTACCCTGCATCGTGCAAAAAGCGTCATTGCCACCTGTATCGCCGCCTGGGCGCTGGTGGCATGCGGCTGGCAGGATCCCGTCGCCGACAGCGGCAGCGGTAGCGGCGGCTCCACCGGGTTCTCGGGCCAGGATGCATCGGCGCCGACGCTGACCAAGAATATCGCCGTCGACGGCCGCGCCTGGCTCAACTACCGGCGCAGCCAGATCGGGCTGTCGACGCTGGCACAAGACGCCACCGTCGACCGTGTGGCGCAGGGCCACTCCGATTACCAGCGCCTCAATAACACCGTCACGCACGACCAGGTGCGCGGCCAGGCGGGCTTCACGGGGGTGACGCTGGAAGACCGCTTCAAGGCGGCCGGCTACAATTTCGGTAACACCAATGCCATCGGCGAAGTGATTGCGGCCACCTCGAACCAGACCGGCTTTTTCATGGCCGAGCAGCTGATCACGGCGATCTACCACCGCTTCGTGATCTTCGAACCGGTGTTCCAGCAGGTCGGCACCGGTGCCGCCACCGGCGCCGCCAACTATGCGTATTTCACCGCCGACTTCGTGACCAACAACGGCTACGGCAGCGGCCTGCCCGCCACCACGCTGGCCAGCTGGCCCTTCGATGGGCAGACCGGCGTACCGATCGACTTCTTCAGCGATTCCGAGGAACCGGATCCAGTCCCCGACCTCAACCAGGTCGGCTATCCGATCAGCGTCCATACCAACCTGACGCGCAAGCTCACGGTCCAGAGCTTCACGGTGCGCCCGCGCAGCGGTGGCGCCAACCTGCAGACCCGCCTGCTGACCAAGGACGTCGACCCGGTCAACACGACCAGCCAGTCGGTGGCCGCGATCATTCCGCTGAGTCCGCTGACCGCGAACACCCGCTACGACGTCACGTTCAGCGGCACGATCGACGACGTCGCGGTCAGTAAGACCTGGTCGTTCACGACGGCGCCATAAGGTGGCGCGCCAGCCTCCCCCCGAGGACGATCCCCATGCCCCGGCGGTCAACCACGCCGGCGGCATCGCGCGCCTGATGGGCGACAACGCGCTGTTCGCGCGCGTGCTGGCGCGTTTTCGCAACGAGTACCGCCAGACCGCGTCCGGCATCCGCGACGCGCTCGGCAACGGCGACGGTCCGCAGGCGCTGCGCCTGGTCCATACCCTGAAAGGGGCAGCCGGGATGATCGAGGCGGTGCCGCTCAGGCACGCGGCGCAGGCGCTGGAACAGGTACTGCGGCAGCCGGACGGCAGCGGCGACGCGTGGCAGCGCCTGGCGCGGCTGGAACAGGCGCTCGATCGCGTGCTGCTGGAACTCGATGCCGCCGCAGCGGTGACGCCGCCCGCGCAGGAACAGGCACGCGCGGGCGTGGCGCAACTTGCAAAACAAGGAGGGGAACCGGCGCGCAGCGACACCTTACGGCGCCTGGCCACGCTGCTCGACGATGGCAACGGCGAAGCCGTCGACCTGGTGCGCGAGGCGGCAGGCCCGCTGGCGGCGCAACTCGGAGAACAACGCTACCACCGGCTCGCGGACACGATCGAAGCCTTCGACTTCGACGGCGCCCTGGCAATGCTGGCGGAGTGGACCTGACGGTCAGCGGGTATATTCCGCTTCCTCGTCGAAGGCATCGGCGCATGGCTTGCCGCAGAAGCGGCGCACGCTGTCGAGCGGTTTTTCGCAATACCAGCACGCGCCTTTCGGCGGCAGGCTTTGCCGGGTCGGCACCGAAACAGCCAACTTGCCCGCGGTCAGCGACGCGGCAACGAGCGGCTCGACCGCCATGCTCTTGTCGGGAAAACTGTCTTGTATCGTTTCCAAGATTACCCCCTTACCGGCAACACCTCAGTAACGCTGAGATTACTTCAGTGGAACACCATGTGCATGAGAAAGCGCAAGCGCCGCTTGTGCATTGCGTGCTGCCGGGCCTTCGAGACCTTTTCAGTGTGCGCCGATTACGATAGCTGTGCAACGGCATGTGGGCCGAAGTTTACAGATACAACAGTCGTGCCACGCTCTCGTAGGGAACAGGCCAGCCGGCGCCGCTCCATGCGATTGCGGTAAATAATAGCAGTATTGACAAGGTCCGCGCCGGGCTGTTCAATCGTGCGCGCAGCGTCTCTTATTTGCTACGCAGGCGCCGGAAAATGCGCTAGCGGGCGGGTTCGAGGGTCACCACCAGCGCGCCCGGCACCGTCTCGAGGCGGGTCGGCACGAACTGCACGCCGGCATAGCGCAGGTCCTCGGGGTGGAAGGAATACACCGCCATGTCGCGCACCATCTGGTTCAGCAGGAGGTCGGCGGCCTGGCGCAGGTCGCGCGCGCGGCCGGCGTCGATGCCGTCGATGTCGAAGCGGTCGACCCGGACGTCGGTCAGGAAGACGGCCGGGCTGGCTGTGTCACGGGGCACGTCCAGCACCAGCCGTCCCGACAGGCCGACGCTGCCGCGCCAGGACTGGCGCAGGAACGGCGGCGCCACCGAGGCGTCGAGCGTGAGGCCGACGCGCTCGCTCTGCGCCAGGATCGCCAGTCGCGGATGGGTGAGCTGCACGTCGAACAGGTCGAGCATGCGATTGCGCAGCGGGAAGCGGCGTTCCAGTCCGGCCTGCAGGCGCGCCTGGCTCAGCTCGACGCGGCGCGGTCCGATGATGCTTGCACACGACGCCAGCAGGCCGGTCGCCGCCAGCGCCAGCGCGCCCGTGCAGAATCGCCGCCGCGCGATGTGCGGTCCCACCTTGTCCATGCTGCCCTCCCTGTCTGCTCGTGTTCGGCCAGGCACAGGGTAGCACATCCATTCTCAGAGCATCATGCCGCCCGAGGCTTCCACGCGCTGGCCGGTGATCCAGCCGCTGCCCTCCGCCAGCAGGGCCGCCGCCGCACCGCCGATAGCGTCCGGCAGGCCGGCGCGGCCGAGCGCGGTCATGCCGGCCACCATGCGGTTCAGCGCCGGATCGTCGCGCACGCGGCCACCGCTGAAATCGGTCTCGATGGCGCCCGGCGCCAGCACGTTGACGGTGATGCCGCGCTCGGCCAGTTCGCGCGCCTGGTAGCGCGTCAGCACTTCCACCGCCCCCTTGGCGGCGCCGTACACGCCGGATCCCGGCAGGCTGACGCGCGCCAGCCCGCTGGAAATATTCAGGATGCGGCCGCCCTCGTTCAGCAGCGGCACCAGCGCCTGCGTCAGGAACACCACGGACTTCACGTGGACGGCGATGATGTCGTCGAACTGCCGTTCCGTGACCTCCATCAGCGGCACGTGCAGGCTGGTGCCTGCGCGACGGTTCGCTGGTGGAAGTCATGCCGGATTACCGGCCGGCGCCGATGCCGCTGGCCTTTGTCTATCCGTCGCGGCGCCACGTGCCGGCGCGCACGCTGGCGTTCATGGCGTGGGCGCAGGCGCTGCCGGCGCCCTGGCCGGCCTAATAATAATAGGGTGTCCTGGCTGCCCACTCGCTGCCGCCATAGCGCTTGTGCAGGAGCGTGTACGCCTTGCGCGACAAGCTCCCGGCATCCGGATCGAGGCAGCCGCCGCGCGTGGACTGCACCACCACGTACAGGAGCCAGGGCAGCTCGGGATCGGCCGGGTGGCGCGCGGCCCAGGCCATGACGTCGTCGCCGAGCGTGCCGGTGGCCGTTTTCAGGGACCTCAACCGCGCCATTTCCTGCTGCCGCAGCGCGGCGTGGCCGGTGTCCGGCATGGCGGGAAAGCGCCAGCCGAATCCCGGCGCTTCCCGCCCGCCCACCAGGACAACATCGCCGAGCCGGCTGTGCGGCCTGAACGAACACCAGCCCGACGCCGTTGCCTCGCCCGGCGCCACCGGCGCCACCGGCTCGGCAGCCATGCCGAGTTGCGCTGCCAGGCCGAAGCGCAGCGCCGCTGCCAGCACGACGTGGCGGCGTTCGACGGCGGTGGTGGCGCGGCCATGGCGCGACACGGCGTCGGCAATGGACGGCACCAGTTGCGCCAGCAAGGCACCGGCCTGCCGGCCCTGTTCCGGCTTGTCCAGCAGGCCGGCGCGGATCCAGGCGGCGCCGGCGATGCGCGCGCGCAGCGCTTGCGGCAGCGAGGCCAGGCCGGCCAGGTCGATCAGGTCCGTCACCGGCAAGCCGCCGTTCAGCCAGTCCAGGCCATCGTCGTTGATCATGTCCTCGCGCGCCTCCGGCGCCATCTGCGCGTAGTCGACATTGGTACGCAGCAGGTACATGCCGGCATCGCGTACCGAGGTGGCGACCGCGAAGCGCTCCTCGCGGAACAGGTTGCGCGTGCCGGGCGAGAGCTTGCGCTGCAGGAGCGCGTCCGCGATCGCGCGGGCCTGGCCGGGCTGGCCGCCCAGCCGCAGCAGCCGCGCCAGGTGATAGCGCACCGTGACGTAGGCGGGATCGTCGGGCTCCAGCGCCAGCCCGGCCTCGAGCAGCGCCGGCGGGGCCGATTCGGCCAGCATCAGCGCCGCCACCAGCCATGGATGCGAGCGCGTCTGCTGCCAGCGCTCCCCGGCGTGCGCGGCCGCCAGCGGACAGGCCGTGGCGGCCGCCCTGCCGCGGCAGCCACGCAGGGTTTCGATCCAGTCGATGAAATCGTGCCCGGCCTGCAGGTCCGGCATCTGCGTCCCGGCGCTATCGACCAGGATCGCCCAGTCGCCCAGCCGATCGAGTGCATACGGGTCGGCGGCCGGGTTGTCCAGGTAGCGGTTCAGCGCGCGCAAGCGGGTTTCCGGCGTCAATCCGGCACGCATTGCGCGCAACAGGGCCCTGGTCGGCTCGTGCATGCTGGCCAGCGACGCGTCCTTCAGGATGGCGGCGCCACGCTGCTCCAGCGCGCGCGCCTGCTGCTCGCGCCGCGCCGGGTCGACTTTTTTGATATCTGCCGCCACCGCATTGCGCACCTCCGAACGCAGTGCCAGGTAGGCGCCCAGTTCGCGCATCGGATGGCCGGGGGTGGCGCCGATGCGCTCGAACAGCACGGTGCTGTCGGCATAGTGCGCCGACTGGAACGCCCAGGCGGCGCGCTGGTACTCGTTCAACTGGCGCCAGTAGGCCGGCTCGCCGGCGGCAAGCGGCGCCGGTGCGGTCAGTGCCGGCGGCTTGTCGCTCCCGTAGCGATAGCGCCAGTCGTCGGCCGCCTGGCAGGCTTCGCCCACCCTGTACTGGGCCAGCACCCAGGCGTCCAGGCGCGCCGGCGTGGCGTCGGCGCGTGCGGACGCGCTGCGGAACACGCCCAGCGCATGGTCGTTCGACGCCGGCGCGCAAGCCCCGAGCTGGCGCAGCGCCGGGTCGCCGGCCGGCAGGTGCAGCAGCGTGGCCAGGCGCGCCGCCAGGGCCGGATCGGGTTCCGTGCCGGCGCCCGTCCAGCCGTGGCCGAAGGCGCTGCCGTCGGCCCGCGCCAGGCCGCCCGCCAGGCCCGGTGACGACGCCACCCCGGGGCCGAGTGCGATTGCGCGCCAGGCCGTGTACAGATAGACGCGCCGCATGCCCGGCTGCAGCACACCGAGTTCGCCCGCCTGGAAGCGTTCGAGGGGAATGTCGGGCGCGCTCCAGGCCTTGAACATCGTGTATTGGGGGCCGTAGTCGCCGCTGGCGCCGGCATCCGCCACCCATGCGAGGGCGGCGGCAAAGGCGAGAAGTACGCGTTTCATGGTGTGCCTTTCCATCCTGTTTCATCGAACCAGTAAGTGCGCCGGTAACGCGCCGCGACCTCCGGCGCGAACGGCTCCTGCCGCGAAAAACCGGCACTGCCGCTACGGCACAGCGGATGCAGCGTCGCCGGCCGCTGCGCCACGATGGCGCGCAGCGGCGCATTGTCGCGCCCCATCCGGAAAAACATCGGGACGACCTCGTCGGCCGGCAGCCCATCCAGCCAGGCTGGCGAGCGGCACCACCAGGCCAGCGCCGTCACGCTCAGCTTCACTTGCGGCGGCAGGCTGGCGCGGATGCGCTGCACCAGCGCACGGTAGGCGGCGCGCTGCGACGGCCTCGCCTCCAGGTCGAGCTGGACCCAGCCGGAGGTGGTGGCACGCGCCGCCGCCTGCATCGCGTCGAGCACCACGGCCTGCGCCTGCACCAGGCCGGCGGGCGGGCGCAGCGGATCGATCTCGACATGGACCACGGGGATGACGGCGGCGCCTTCGGGCAGCCGCCGCGGCCGCGCGCCGGGGCGGACCAGTACCTTGTCGCCGGCCAGCCAGACATGGCGGTCGACCACGGCCACCATGCCGCGCGACCAGGCGGGAATGGGCGCGTCCTTCCACAGCCAGGCAATGGCTTCGGGAGGCGGGGCGACGGGCAGCATGCGCGTGGCGGTGGCTTATTTGCCGATACAGAACCGGCTGAAGATCACCCCCAGCAAGTCGTCCGGCGTGAACTGTCCGGTGATGCTGGACAGCTGGTCCTGCGCCAGCCGCAGCTCTTCCGCGAACAGGTCGAGCGACTGGTCGTCCTGGGCCGCGTGCAGGCCCGCCATCTGCAGGTGCTCGCGTGCCGCCCGCAGCGCCACCAGGTGGCGTTCGCGCGCCAGGTACAGCGACTCGCCGGTCTGCTGCCAGCCGGCGATGCGCAGCAGTTCCGCGCGCAGCAGGTCGATGCCGGTCTTCTCGTGCGCCGACAGGTAGATGTGGGTGGCATCCAGGCTCTGGTCGCGCGACGGCTGGTGCCCGGACAGGTCGATCTTGTTCCAGATGCGCACCACCGGCACGTTCGGCGGGAAGGCGGCGACGATGTCCTCGTCGGCCTTGGCCGGGCCGTGGTTGGCGTCGAGCAGGTGCAGGATCACGTCGGCCTTGCCGACCTCGCCCCAGGTGCGCTCGATGCCGATGCGCTCGACCACGTCGATGCCCTCGTCGATGGCGCGGATGCCGGCGGTGTCGACGATGTTCAGCGGGATACCCTCGACCTGGATGGTCTCGGTGACTTTATCGCGCGTGGTGCCGGCGATCGGGGTGACGATCGCCACGTCGGCACCGGCCAGCGCGTTCAGCAGCGAGGACTTGCCGACGTTCGGCTGGCCGACCAGCACCACGTTCAGGCCTTCGCGCAGCAGCGCGCCCTGGGCGGCCTGGCGGAACACCGCTTCCAGCGACGCGACGATGCCCTGCAGCTGGCCGCGCGCGTTGGATTTTTCCAGGAAGTCGATCTCCTCTTCGGGAAAGTCGAGCGTGGCTTCGACCAGCATGCGCAGGTTGATGGTCTGGTCGACCAACTGGTGCACGACTTTCGAAAAGGCGCCGGACAGCGACTGCGTGGCCGACTTGGCCGCCGCTTCGGTGGAGGCGTCGATCAGGTCGGCCACGGCTTCGGCCTGGGCCAGGTCGAGCTTGTCGTTCAGGAAGGCGCGGCGCGTGAATTCGCCCGGCTCGGCCAGGCGCAGGCCCAGCCCGCTGCCGGCTTCCAGCACGCGCGCCAGCAGCATGCGCAGCACCACCGGGCCGCCGTGGCCCTGCAGTTCCAGCACGTCTTCGCCGGTATACGAATGCGG
>JAKOOD010000244.1 GCA_022701635.1 Burkholderiaceae bacterium
ACCATCAATCGGTGTAAAAACCGCCCTTTTTTCACAAATCCGGGCATGCTCGGCCATATTCGGGTTGATTCAGTTAATACAAAACGTTACCCTTACGTGACTTAGGGTTTTATTGGCGCGTGGAAACGAGACCAGGAGAAAGCGAACAAGCCCGACGCTTCCACAGGAAACCACGCGCGCTTGCAGCAGCAGGGCTGGGCTGGGTGACTTGAGGAAAAAATGAGTTTGTTGATGAGAGTACCGCCGAATCTTGTGCAGTCCATCCGTGCTTTCCGCATTCCGGAGCTGCAAAAGGAGGCGCTACGCCTGGGTCATCACTTCCTCTACGCCTTGTGTTCGAATGCCCTGACCAAGCAGCAAGTTTGTGCCCGCATCGGCGAGCAATTCTACCTGTCCAAACCGTGCAGCAAGAATTTCGATGCACTGCGCAACTGCATGACCGAAATTATCTCGGATGCCGGACCGCAGCCGGGTTTTATTGCCGTGCTGGATCAGCTGCCCAATTCGCAAAAGTTCGACAAGGAAGCGCGCGAGTCGCTGCTCGACGTGTTCCGTGACGCCGCCGAATTCTGGGCCGAAAAGAAAGTGCCGTTCCGGGTGTTTTACTCATTTGAAGAGCCGCAATCGCTGCAATCGGTGGGTTGGGTAGGATCGCGGCCGTTTGAGTAAGAAGGGCCGCAGGTTACAATGCCCGCTTATGAAAAATATCGTGATCCTTATTTCTGGCCGTGGCAGCAACATGGAAGCCATCGTGCGGGCTCTCGAAGCCGAACGCTGGCCGGCGCGTATCGCTGCCGTCATCAGCAATAAGCCTGACGCAAAGGGGCTTGCGTTTGCGCAGGCGCACGGTATTCCGACGGCAGTCGTGCCCAGCAAGGAATTCGCGTCGCGCGAGGCCTTCGATGCGGTCCTACAAAAAACCATCGACCGCTACCAGGCCGACTTGGTGGTGCTGGCGGGTTTCATGCGTATCCTGACCGCGCCCTTCGTCGAGCATTACGCCGGGCGCATGCTGAACATCCACCCGTCGCTGCTGCCGCTGTTCCCGGGCTTGCATACGCACCGCCAGGCGCTGGAGGCGGGCGTGCTCGAGCATGGCGCCACCGTGCACTTTGTTACCGCCGAACTGGATCACGGTCCGGCAGTGTTGCAGGCGCGCATCAATGTGCTGCCGGGCGATACGGAAACCAGCCTGGCCGAGCGCCTGCTGGCACAGGAGCACCTCATCTATCCACAAGCGGTGCGCCTGTTTGTCGAAGACAGGCTCAACATCGTAGACGGCGAAGTACGCATCGCCGAGACCATCAGTTAATTCAAGAATCATTCAAGGAACACCATGAGATTGCCCCCCGCGATACTCGGCAATGCGG
This sequence comes from Burkholderiaceae bacterium, assembly GCA_022701635.1. Classification (GTDB taxonomy): domain Bacteria; phylum Pseudomonadota; class Gammaproteobacteria; order Burkholderiales; family Burkholderiaceae_D; genus Telluria; species Telluria phyllosphaerae. The sequence continues at coordinate 1,371 of JAKOOD010000244.1, forward strand.
AAGAGGTATTGCGCGAGATCCTGCGCTTTACCGCGCCGGCCGACGTCACCCTGTCGCGCTACTTCAAAGACCATTCCCGCCTGGGCGGCCGCGAGCGCGGCGCCATCGCCGAGTGCGTGTACGCCGTGCTGCGCAACAAGACTTTCTATACCGATTTCACCGGCGGCGGCCGCGGCGCGACCATGCGCCGCCTGGTCCTGCTCGGCATGGCCGAAACCGTCGGCATCGATGCCCTGGGCGGCCTGTCGGACGACGAGACCGCGCTGCTGGAACGCATCAAGGACATCGACCGTTCGCTGTTGCCGGCGCGCCAGCGCGCCAACCTGCCTGATTGGCTGTACGACAAGTTCGTGGCCCAGTATGGCGAGGAAGAAACCCTGGCACTGGCGAATGTGCTGAATACCCCGGCCCCGCTCGACCTGCGCGTGAACACCCTCAAGGCTGACCGGGAGAAAGTGATCGCCGAACTGGCGACGGCGCCGATCGCCGCCGAACCGACCCCGTACTCGCCGACCGGCCTGCGCATTTTCAGGAAACCGGCACTGCAGAACCTGCCGCTGTTCAAGGAAGGCGCGATCGAAGTGCAGGACGAGGGCAGCCAGGTGCTGGCCCAGTTGCTGGGCGCGCGCCGCGGCGAGATGGTGGTCGACTTTTGCGCCGGCGCCGGCGGCAAGACCCTGGCCATCGGCGCCATCATGCGCAACACCGGCCGTCTGTATGCCTTCGACGTGTCGGAAAAGCGCCTGGCCAAGCTGAAGCCGCGCGTGGCGCGCAGCGGCCTGTCGAACGTGCACCCGGTGGTGATCGCGCATGAGCGTGATGCAAAAGTAAAACGCCTGGCCGGCAAGATCGACCGCGTACTGGTCGACGCGCCGTGCTCGGGCATGGGCACACTGCGCCGCAATCCTGACGTCAAGTGGCGCCAGCAGGCGGACGGCGTCGGCGAGATGACCGAGAAGCAGACCGCGATCCTGGACAGTGCGGCGCGCCTGGTGAAATTCGGCGGCCGCCTGGTGTATGCCACCTGCAGCTTGCTGCGCGAGGAAAACGACGCCATCGTCGAAGCCTTCCTGGCCGCGCATCCGGAGTTCGAGCTGGTGCCGATGCACAAGGTGCTGGCGGAACAGCGCATTGCCTTGGAGATGGGTGACTATTTGAAAATGCTGCCGCACAAGCACGGCACCGACGGCTTCTTCGCCGCCGTGCTGGAGCGCAAGGCTGGGGCCAAGCCGGTCAAGCCTGCCGATGTGGCCGAGGACGAGGCAGCGGAGTAATCCTTGCAACCGATGCCACTGTCCAGCCTGATCGACGACCTCTTCGACGACCTGAGCCGCCCCGGCATGCCGTGGCAGATCGGGGCTATCGTGGCGTGCATGCTGGTCGGCTGGCTGGTGGCGCGCCTGGTGCGGGTGTTGTGGAGCCGGCGGCCCGGCCATGAAGACAGCCTGCATACCGGCGTGGCCAGTTTTACCCAGGTGATGGGGCCGCTGCTGGTGGTTGCCCTGCTGAGCTTGGCGCAATTCCTGCTGGCGAAGTACCGCTTCCATACCAATATCGTCAAGGTGGCGATCCCGATCTTCTGGTCGCTCGGGGTGATCCGCCTGGTGTTCTACCTGCTGCGGCGCGTGTTCGCCCGCCGCAGGCCGCTGGACGACGCCTTCGTCACGCTGGAAAAGATCGTCGCCCTGGTGGTGTGGGTGGCGGTGGTGCTGTACATCACCGGCATGTGGCCGGACATCTTCGATTTCCTCGACAGCTATACGCTGAAATACGGGCCCAAGAAGTCCAGCCAAGTGTCGCTGGCTGACCTGTTGCAGGGCATCGTGACGGTGGCGGTCCTGTTGATGCTGGCGCTGTGGGCCGGGACGGCGCTGGAAGAACGGCTGATGGGCATGACGGCACTGCACAGCTCGCTTCGGGCGGCGCTGGCGCGGGTCAGCCGTGCGGTGCTGATCGTCGGCGCCGTGCTGCTGAGCCTGAATCTGGTCGGCATCGACCTGACCGTGTTGTCCGTGTTCGGCGGCGCGCTCGGCGTCGGTCTTGGCCTGGGCATGCAGCGCATTGCCAGCAATTATGTGTCTGGCTTCATTATCCTGCTCGAGCGCAGCCTGTCGATCGGCGACATGATCTCAGTCACCAATTTCACCGGCAAAGTTACGCAGATCAACACCCGCTATACCGTGCTGCAGGGCCTGGACGGCGTCGAAACCGTGGTGCCGAACGAAATGCTGATTTCCGGCACGGTGCAGAACCAGTCGCTCAGCAACCGCCGGGTGCGCGCCTCGACCAAGATCACGGTGGCCTACGGGTCCGACCTCGACATTGTCATGCCGCTTTTGATCGCGCAGGCGGTGGGCACGCCGCGCGTGCTGGAGGAGCCGGGGCCGGGCTGTTCGCTGTCCCGCTTCGGTCCGGAGGGCTACGAACTCGACCTCGGTTTCTGGATCGCCGATCCGGAAAACGGGCAGGGCGGCGTGGTATCCGAAATTAACAAGAAAATCTATGCGCTGGTGCAGAGCGGCGACATCAAACTGGGGTATCCATCGGTTGATACTCGCTTGCTCGACTCCCATATAACATCGATTGTGGCGCGGATCACGCAACCGGCTCCGGATTCCGGCGCTACATCGAATTGATTGTCCTCTGACGTTCCGTGCGTCATTGGATACGCGTAAAATGCGGGTGCGTCATCCAGCTGTAACGACGACGTCTCGTCCCAGCGATCGTTCGACAGAAAGAACGGCATCGCCAAGCCATCCACTTCTGGAGCATTAATGAATTTTCTGAGTAACATCTTCCACGCTGTCCTGTCCTTCCTGGACGGCGGTCTGGTTGATCTGTCGGCGTGGCAGATGGTTGGATACACCCTGGTCGTGACCCATATCACGATCGCCGGCGTCACCATTTACCTGCACCGCCACCAGGCGCACCGCGCGCTCGAACTGCATCCGATCATCAGCCATTTCTTCCGTTTCTGGCTGTGGCTGACCACGGGCCAGGTCACCAAGGAATGGGCTGCGGTGCACCGCAAGCACCACGCCAAGTGCGAAACCGTCGACGATCCGCATAGCCCGGTGACGCGCGGCATCAAAAAAGTGCTGCTGGAAGGTGCTGAACTCTACCGCGCCGAAACCAAGAACCAGGAAACCCTGGACAAGTACGGCCACGGCTGCCCGAACGACTGGATCGAAAACAACCTGTACACCAAGTACAGCTGGCTGGGTGTGTCCGCGCTGCTGCCGATCAACGTCATGCTGTTCGGCGTGGCCGGCATCTCGATCTGGGCTGTCCAGATGCTATGGATCCCGATTACCGCGGCCGGCATCATCAACGGCCTGGGTCACTACACCGGCTACCGCAACTACGATTGCAATGATGCCGCTTGCAACCTGATGCCGTGGGGCATTCTCATCGGTGGCGAAGAGCTGCACAACAACCACCATACCTTTGCGACGTCGGCCAAGCTGTCGAGCAAGTGGTATGAATTCGACATCGGCTGGATGTACATCCGCACCATGGAAATCATGGGCCTGGCCAAGGTCAAGAAGACCATCCCGAAGCCGCGCATGGCCAAGGACAAGACCGTCGCCGACTTCGACACCCTGCAAGCCGTGATCGCCAACCGCTACGACGTGATGGCCAAGTATGCCAAGTCGGTCAAGGCCGCGTTCAGCGAAGAAGTCGAGCATCTGAAGCACAAGGCCGAGCTGGAAGCGCGCTTCCTGAAGAGCAGCCGCAAGCTGCTGCAGCGCGAGCCGACCAAGCTCGATTCGCCGCAGCAGGCGCAGCTGGTCGAGCTGTTCCAGCACAGCAAGGCGCTGGAAACCATGCACCAGATGCGTGTGGAACTGGGCGCGATCTGGGAGCGTTCGCATTCGACCCGCGACCAGCTGCTGCATCAGCTGCAGGACTGGTGCACGCGCGCCGAAGCGTCCGGCATCAAGGCGCTGCAGGAGTTTTCGATGCGCCTGCGCAGCTATGCTTGACATGGTTTGTTGAATGAATGAAAACGGCTCCTCTGGGAGCCGTTTTTGTTTGCTGACCGATAAAGTACGTCCATCAACAACGCGTCGTCCCCGCCTTCCGGGGAGTCGTTTCCGGCAATGCCGGGAACGACGGTGCTGCTGGTTCGTTATTTGCATCCCACCGCCTGCGGGAACCCGCAGGTAATCAATTTCCCGACATCTGGATTGGCCAGGTAACGCATGTGCGCCGCCACCGGGTTTTCAATCAAGCCCAGCCAGGTGCGCGCATTCGATACCAGCACGTCGGCCACCGCCACGTCCGGTGCGGCATAGCGTGCCGGCAGCAGGCGGTAGGACAGCAGGTCGTTCGGATCGGTAAAGGCCACCACGGCCAGGCGCTGCAGGCGGCTGGCGCGCCCGGTGGGCTGGCGGCGGCGCAGTTCCAGGAAGTGCTGCAGCGCGTCCTGGGCCGGCATGGCGTTCGCCACCAGTGCCTGTTCGGCCAGGCCGAGAATGGGCAGCTGGTTGCCCGCCATATGGATCAGGCCGAGGCGGCGCGCGGCCAGCTGGCCCAGCGCCTGGGTGCGCGGCTGGTTCGATTCGAGCATGCTGGACAGGGCATCGAACAGCATCTTGCTGCCCAGGCTTTCCGCCACCACGACCAGGGCGCCGTCCGGGTCGGGATTGGCGGCGACGATGCGCGAGACGGTCTCTACCATCGCATTGCGGATCGCCGCATGGCTGGCGCCTTCGTAGATCACGGCATCGGCCAGGCAATCGTCGAGCAGCCTGTCCTTCACCATGCCGTTGAGTACGGCGCGCACCGGCTTGCACACCTGGTCGGCGGCGCAGTCGGTCGGCGTGGCCGTGTGGTCGTAGTCGAGCTGGCGCTTCAGCGGCACCGTCAGCGGCGACCACAGCACCGCATGGAAACGCACGGTGCCGCCGGCGAGCTGTTGGGTGCGCTCGACGAGCTGGATGCCGCCACTGTCCGCGCCCGGCGAACGCGTGGCGGCCGGCGCATGCGCGCTGACCGCGCCGGCGATGCGGTCGATACTGCGCTCGGCCCAGTCGGCATTCCGGGTACACATGCCATGCACCAGGATCAGGTCGACCGGGCGCGTGCCGTTGGCGGCGACGATGCCGGCAATGCCGGGGAAGGGCGTGCCGTCGCGCACGACGACGGGCGGGTGGTAGGGGGTGGAGCAGCCGGCCAGCAGTAAAAGTGTTGCCAGCAGGCGAAGCAGGTGCGGGATCGTCATCGCTCATCTCCAGGTCGGCGGATTGTCGACTATAGGCGCGCGGCCGGGCGATAAAGAGCGGGATGTGGAGGCGGGCTGATCCGTATCAATGCATCGGATGGAACTTGGAAACAAGTTCCAGAAATAAAAAAAGCCGCCCAGACGGACGGCTTTCTCTCGCTACGAAAGAACCAGATTACTTGATCTTGGTTTCTTTGTAGATCACGTGCTTGCGAGCCTTAGGGTCGAATTTGGTGATTTCCATCTTCGCCGGCATGGTGCGCTTGTTCTTGGTCGTGGTGTAGAAGTGACCCGTACCTGCGGTCGATTCCAGTTTGATCTTGTCGCGGCCAGTTTTTGCCATGATAGCTCCCTAATTAGATTTTTTCGCCGCGGGCGCGCATGTCGGTCAGGACAGCGTCGATGCCGAGCTTGTCGATGACGCGCAGGCCAGCGTTCGAAATACGCAGGGAGACCCAGCGGTTTTCGGATTCTACGAAGATGCGGCGGTTCTGCAGGTTCGGCAGAAAACGACGCTTGGTTTTGTTGTTGGCGTGGGAGACGTTGTTGCCAACCATCGGGCCCTTGCCAGTAACTTGGCAAACACGTGCCATAGCGCACTCCTTGAGTAAACTTCCGCAATCGGAAAAACGAGAGTATAGCGTGAAAACCGTCGCGTAATCAACAACTTGCGAAAAACAATTGTGTCTCTCACTATTAAATAAATTTAACAATCGTAAAATTCCGCAATGTCGCGTGCGTAAACCCCTGTTTTCACACTGTTATTGCGAGACGCAAACACGTCGTCACATGCGTTTTACTAGCTACAACTGTCCGTTTTCCGCAAACGAATGCACCAGCGGCCCGGCCACCACGAAATGATCGAGTACGCGGATCTCGACCAGGGCCAGCGCCTGGGTCAGCAGGCGTGTCAGGTGCAGGTCGGCGTGGCTGGGCTCGGCCACGCCGGACGGATGGTTGTGGGCCAGGATCACGCTGGCTGCGTTATGGGCCAAGGCCGCCTTCACCACTTCGCGCGGGTAGACGCTGGCCTGGGTGAGGGTGCCGCGAAACAATTCCTTGTCGGCGATCAGGCGGGCTCTGACGTCCAGGAACAACACCACGAAGGATTCATGGCGCTGGCCGCCGAGCCGGATGCGCAGGTAGCGCTTGACCAGCTCGGGCGACTCCATGGTGGCGCCGGTTTGTAATTGCTCACCGATGGCGCGCCGCGCCAGTTCCATTACCGCCTGCAGCTGCGCATACTTGGCCATGCCGAGGCCGTGCACCTCGGAAAAATCGTTCAGCGTGGCGCCGAACAGGCCGTGCAGCGAGCCGAAATGCTCCAAGATGTCGCGTCCGAGCTCGACCGCGCTCTTGCCGCGCACGCCGACCCGTAGCAGCAGGGCCAGCAGTTCGGGGTTGGACAGCGCCGCCGCGCCATCGCGTACCAGCCGCTCGCGCGGCCGTTCCTGTTCGCTCCAGTCATTGATGCCCATGGTTCTCCTTGCCTAAAATATAAGCAAAAAATGGTGGAGCAAAGTGGGGGAAGGCGGGCGGAAAGGACGGCTCTGGCTTACAATAGCGGTTTGCACGCAACCTCGACACACCCAATGTCTTCTTCCACCGCTCCCGTTGTCACCGAATCGTCGTACCTGACGCTCCACTATCGCCTCGCCACCGCCGACGGTACCGATATCGTCACGACCTTCGGCGCCACCCCGGCCACGCTGTTGCTGGGCCAGGGCCAGCTCGCGCCCTTCCTCGAACAGCGCCTGCTGGGCCTGGCGGAAGGCACGCACCAGACCTTTGAGTTGAGTTCGGCTGAAGGGTTCGGCGAACGTAACCCGGAACTGATCCAGGCCGTGTCGAAGAAGACCCTGGATGAGAATTCGGTGCCGGGCGCCGACTACCAGGTCGGCGACCTGGTCGATTTCGCGGCGCCGAGCGGCGGCCGCTTTGCCGGCGTGCTGCGCGAAGTGCGCGAAAACGACGCCGTATTCGATTTCAACCATCCGCTCGCAGGTCAGCCGCTGACCTTCGAGGTGCAGCTTATTTCCGTACTCTAATTACCTACACATGGATAACGAGATTCTGTTGGCCCAGCCGCGCGGCTTCTGCGCCGGCGTCGACCGTGCGATCGAGATCGTCGAGCGTGCCCTGCAGCAGTTCGGCGCGCCGATCTACGCGCGTCACGAGATCGTCCACAACGCCTACGTCGTCAACGACCTGCGCGACAAGGGCGCGATCTTCATCGAAGACCTGGACGACGTCCCGGCCGGCAACACGCTGGTGTTCTCGGCCCACGGCGTGTCGAAGGCGGTGCGCGACGAAGCCGAATCGCGCGGCCTGAAGGTGTTCGACGCGACCTGCCCGCTGGTGACCAAGGTCCACGTCGAAGTCGCCAAGATGCGCAAGCAGGGCGCCGAGATCATCATGATCGGCCACGCCGGCCACCCGGAAGTCGAAGGCACGATGGGGCAGGCGGAAGAGGGCATGCACCTGGTCGAGACCGTGGACGACGTGCAAACCCTGCAAGTCGCGAATCCGGACCTGCTGGCCTACGTGTCGCAGACCACGCTGTCGGTCGACGACACCGCCGAGATCATCGAGGCGCTGAAAGCGCGTTTCCCGAACATCATCGAACCCAAGAAGGGCGACATCTGCTACGCCACCACCAACCGCCAGGAAGCCGTCAAGTTCCTGGCGCCGCAGGTGGAAGTGGTGATCGTGGTCGGCAGCCCCAACAGCTCGAACTCGAACCGCCTGCGCGAAGTGGCCGACAAGATGGGCACGCCGGCCTACATGGTCGACAACGCCGCCGCCATCGATCCGGCCTGGATCGATGGCAAGAAGCGCATCGGCGTGACCGCCGGCGCCTCGGCGCCGGAAGTGCTGGTGCAGGCCGTCATCGACCGCCTCAAGCAACTGGGCGCCGCCAGCGTGCGTGCGCTCGAGGGCGTCGAAGAGCACGTCACGTTCCCGCTGCCCAAGGGCCTGGACGGCAACAAGGCCGCTGCCTGACCTG
>JAKOOD010000265.1 GCA_022701635.1 Burkholderiaceae bacterium
GCTGCGCCAGGCGTGCATGGCGTGGACGGAACATCGAGCGCAAGACCATGATGCCGATGACGATGAAGAAGATGCTGCCCAGGATGCCCGGGCCGCCAAGGCCGTCGCCCTGTGCGCTGCCTTGTGCGGCGGCGCCGCGCTGCGCCTGCGGGGCGGGGAATTTTTCCTGGTTCAACAGGGTGGAGATCGCGCCCACGCCCGCGACCAGGCCGCCGTAGTAGTCGTTCTGGCGGAAGTGCGGGGCGATGGTGTCGCGCAGGATGCGGCTGGACTGGGCATCGGTCAGCACGCCTTGCACGCCGCGTCCGGCTTCGATACGCAGGCGCCGCAGCGCGCTCGGATTGTTACGCGCGACCAGCAGCAGTACGCCGTCGTCGACGCCCTTGCGCCCGAGCTTCCAGGCTTCGACGACACGGATGCTGTACTGCTCGATGGCTTCGGGTTCGGTGGAGGCGACCAGCAGCACCGCGATCTGGCTGCCGGTCTGGCGTTCGTAATCGGCCAGCACGCCTTCCAGTTGCTGGCGCTGGTCCTCCGTCAGCATGCCGACCTGGTCGGTGACGCGCGCCGCGTACGGCGGCACCGGCTTGAACGGCTCGCCCTGGGCCAGTACCGGGCCTGCGCCCGTAAGCAGCAGGACCAGCAAACCGGTCCACATCAGGCGTAGCAGGGCAGGCATGGCAACCCGGTCCTTATTTGCCAAAATTCACGGTCGGCGCCGTCGAGATCGCCGCTTCGTTGGCCACCGTGAACGAGGGCTTGGCCTGGTAGCCGAAGGCCATCGCGGTCAGGTTGGTCGGGAAGCTGCGCACCGTGACGTTATAGTCCTGCACCGCCGAAATGTAGCGCTGGCGCGCCACGGTGATGCGGTTTTCCGTCCCTTCCAGCTGGGATTGCAGGTCGCGGAAACCGGCATCGGCCTTCAGCTGCGGATAGTTCTCGGACACCGCCATCAGGCGCGACAGCGCACCCGAGAGTTCGCCCTGCACCTGCTGGAATTTCTGGAAGGCTTCCGGGTTGTTGAGCACTTCAGGCGTGATCTGGAAGCTGGTGGCGGCGCTACGTGCCTTGGTCACGGCTTCCAGCGTATCCCGCTCGTGCGAGGCATAGCCCTTGACCGTGTTGACCAGGTTCGGGATCAGGTCGGCACGCCGCTGGTACTGGTTGACCACTTCGCCCCAGGCGGCCTTGGTGGCTTCGTCCTTGGACTGGAACTGGTTGTAGCCGCAGCCCGACAGCAGGACGCTGCTCAAAAGGGCGGCCATCAGCAGGCCGGACCAGCGCGTGAACAGGGAAGGCTTCATGGTAAATCCGTAGCAAGTTGTCGAATAGCTAAAAATATACCCTAAATGGAAAAATCGCGGCGTACTGACGGCCGGCCCCGCCGGCGCCAACCCTCGGCGCCGGTCCGGCGCAGGCTACAATACGGGGTTTGCAACAAGATACGAGGCCTGCCATGAACTTCATCAACAAGCTGAATGCCGCCTGGAGCGGCAACGATTCCCTGCTGTGCGTGGGCCTGGACCCCGACCTGGCGCGCCTGCCTGCGCACCTGCGCGATCGCCCGGACGGCATCGTCGAGTTCTGCAAGGCCATCATCGACGCCACCGCCGACCTGGCCTGCGCCTTCAAGCCGCAGATCGCCTATTTCGCCGCCCTCGGCGCCGAGCGCCAGCTGGAAGCGATCTGCAGCTACCTGCGCGCCAAGTACCCGCACATCCCGCTGATCCTGGACGCCAAGCGCGGCGACATCGGCGCCACCGCCCACCAGTATGCGCGCGAAGCGTTCGACCGCTACGGCGCCGACGCCGTCACCGTCAATCCCTACATGGGCTTCGATTCGGTCGAGCCCTACATGGAATGGGAAGACCGCGGCGTGATCGTGCTGTGCCGCACCTCGAACGCGGGCGGCTCCGACCTGCAATTCCTCGACGCCGGCGGCCAGCCGCTGTACCAGCACGTGGCGCGCCTGGTGGCCGAGAAGTGGAACAAGAATGGCCAGTGCGCGCTGGTGGTGGGCGCCACCTTCCCCGAGGAACTGGCGCAGGTGCGCAAGATCATCGGCGACATGCCGCTGCTGGTACCGGGCATCGGCGCCCAGGGCGGCGACATCGCGGCGACCGTGAACGCGGGCCGCACCGCGGCCGGCACCGGGATGATGATCAATTCGTCGCGTGCGATCCTGTACGCGGCGGCGCAGGACGGCGAGGATTTCGCGGCGGCGGCGCGCCGGGTGGCGCTGGAGACGCGCGATGCGATCAACCAGTACCGCCGCTGATCGCCCCACCAAACACGCCGCCAGGCACCCCGTCGGTCAGTTAGGCTCGGGCGCAATCGCCTCCGCGTAATCGTACAGCGCGCCGAGAATCGCCTCGGCGCGTTCGTCGGCCGTCTCCGACAGCGCATCGATTTCCCCAAACAATTGATCGACCGAGCGCGCGCCGCCGTCGCCTTCGAACAGGCGGGCTGCGCGGTGCGCATCCCAGGTCTGCATTTCCTCGGCATTCAACGTGTCGGGGAAATTGCGCGCCCGATAGCGGAAGAACA
>JAKOOD010000287.1 GCA_022701635.1 Burkholderiaceae bacterium
CTGCGCGCGCTGCGCGACGGCTTGCCCTACTACATGCTGCCGGATATGGACTTCGGCGAAAAGGATGCCACTTTCGTGCCCTTCTTCGGTATCCAGGCCGCGACCCTGACCGCCATGGCGCGCCTGGCCGGCGCGACCGGGGCCAAGGTGATCCCGATCATCGCCACCTTCCTGCCGAACTACAAGGGCTATCGGGTCGAGTTCTTCCCGGCATGGGAAAATTACCCGGGCGACGATATCGTCGCAGCCACCCGCCGCATGAATGCCTTCATCGAAGACCGTGTGCGAGAACATCCCGCCGAATATTTCTGGACGCATAAACGCTTCAAGACCCGGCCGCCGGGCGAACCTCCGCTCTACGATTGATCGACATAATGAAACTGAAATTTACCAAGATGCACGGCGCCGGCAACGACTTCGTCGTCATCGACGCCATCAGCCAGCCCATCGACTTCGGCCCCGAACAGTGGCGCCGCCTGGCCGACCGCCGTTTCGGCATCGGCGCCGACCAGATCCTGGTGGTCGAACGCCCGACCCTGCCCGGCTGCGACTTCCGCTACCGCATCTTCAACAATGACGGCGGCGAAGTCGAGCAGTGCGGCAATGGCTCGCGCGCCTTTGTCCGCTTCGTCAGCGACAAGGGCTTGACGGCCAAGGAGGCGATCCGCGTCGAGACCATGGCCGGCATCATCACCCCGCGCCTGGAAGCGGACGGCAGCATCACCGTGGACATGGGCGCGCCGGTGCTGGAGCCGGCCCGGATCCCGTTCGATGCCGCCGGCCTGGCGGGCGTGCCCCAGGGCCGCGACACCCTGTGGCCGGTGACGGTGCGCCAGGACGGCCAGGAAGTGCAGGTCCTGCTGTCGGTCGTGTCGATGGGCAATCCACATGCGGTGCAGGTGGTCGACGACGTCGACACCGCGCCGGTGCCCGAGACCGGCCCGCAGATCGAGCACCATCCGCGCTTTCCGCGGCGCGTCAACGCCGGCTACCTGCAGGTGCTGGCGCGCCACCACGTCAAGCTGCGCGTGTACGAGCGCGGTGCCGGCGAAACGCTGGCGTGCGGCACCGGCGCCTGCGCCGCAGTCGTGGCCGGCATCCGCCGCGGTGTGCTCGACTCGCCGGTACGGGTCGATGCGCGCGGTGGCCAGCTCAGCATCAGCTGGGCCGGCGAAGGCGAACCGGTCTACCTCAGCGGCCCGGCCGTCACCGTGTTCGAAGGCGAAATCGACATGTAAAGCCACGCCTGGCCACCGCGCTAGGCGGCCAGGTTGTAATCGGCATCGTTGTCGGTGCCGCTTTCCGGCAGCAGGGTACGCAAGCGGTACAGCCGCTGCCGATAATTGCCTTCCGGCCCACCCGGTCCGCAGTCGACCTCGTCGAACAGCTGCGCCATGCGCTCGAGCAGCTGGCGCTCCTGCGCCGTTTCCACCAGCACCAGGCGGCGCCGGCTGCGACCGTAGCTGGCGCGGATATCGATCACCAGGCAATGGCCGCGGTCCGCCTGCCGCACATCCAGCAGCAGGGCTTCGGCCCGGCTGAGTCCAAATGCCAGCGCCAGCTCCAGGCGCGCCGCCAGCAGCGGATGGGCCGACAGGTCGCGTCCCGCCAGCAAGGCCGCCAGCCCGGGCCAGGCATCCGGCAGGCGCGGCGCGATCTTGCGCAGGGCCGCCGCTGCCCGGGAGCATTCCTGGAGCGCGGCCTTCTGCAGCCAGAACACGGCGCGCACATCATTGCTTTCGTTTTCCCGGCGCGCCCGCCAGGCGGCGTTGCCGCATTCGAGCTGGGCGTCGCGGTAACCCATTTCTGCGGCCCGCTCCAGGTATTTCTGCGCTTCCACGACATTACGCTGTGAAAACTCCGGCTTGATATAGATACGCGACAGGGCGTACCAGGCTTCGGCCAGGCCCTGCTCGCCGGCCTGCACCAGCCAGCGCACGGCTTTCTTGAAGTTGGCGGCGCCACCGCTGCCGGGTAGGCGCTTGCCGTCCACCCGCATGCGCGCGCTCCACAGGCCGAGCGAGAACTGGGCATGGCGGTCCTGCTCGGCCGCGGCCAGCTCCCAGAACGTGTGCAATTCGTCAGGCGTGACGTCGTGGGGCACGCCGCCCTCGGCTGCCAGGCGGGCGCAGCGCGATAGCAGCGTCACCTCGTCGGGCGCGAGGCGGGCGCAGGCACCGTCGCGGGCGGCATCGGAACCGGCCATGCTGCGTGCCAGCGGCAGCGCGCGCCGCAGGTAGGTGGCATGGTCGCCGGCCTGCCATGCCTGTTGCAGCAGTGCGAACTGGGCCGGGGCAACGCCGCTGTCCGCCGCCTGGCGCAGCCAGCCCTGGGCCGCGGGTGTGACGGTGCCCGGCATCCCGGCCGGCTGCGGCGCCTGCACTTCGGCACTGGCCGGCGCCCGCGCCGCCGTCGCGCCATGCTCGTCCGCCAGCAGCCACTGTGCCTGGGAAAAGCCGGCACGGCCGGCATCTTCGAGCGCGCGCATGGCCTTGGTGCGCTGGGCCTGGCCCGGCGGCGCCGTCCGCGCGCCCAGTACCAGTTGGGCATAGACCAGACCGGCCCGCACCAGCCCGCCGTCGTAGGCACGCTCGTACCATGTAGTAACCGGATGTGGGCTCTGCTGCGCCAGTTCGAACGGAATGTGGTTGCCGATCAGTTGCCATGCCTCTGCACAACCTTGCTCGGCGGCGCGATCCAGCCAATGCAGGGCCGTAGGCAGGCTCTTCGGCAAGCCATTACTGCCGAACAGATACAGCCGCCCGAGTGCCAGCTGGGCTTCGGCGCGGCCGGCACGGGCGCCGCGAATGATCGCTAACTCTTCACGATTTGCCATCTCTCATTTTCTGGAGGTAAAAGACGTCTTGGAAATACGCGCAGAAGATGCATGTTCGCACCCGATGTGCCCACAGAACAGGCAATACGCGCCGTGACGTCGGATGGGCCAGAGTCTAAAGCCGCGTTGGCACGATTCGATTGCAATTCTTCACGGGTTTGAGCCTGCACAAATCGCGTTGCAAGACAGAAAGAATATGATGCCTACCGGAAACTTAAATCCGGCTTAGGATGGCTTGTCTGTACAGGGTCGGCCGTTTCGAAAATACAACAGCACAATTGGATTTATTGGCTTTCGACCAAGAGCAACGGTCATAATTGACAAATCCGACATTCTTGACGCGTTAAGCATTTAAGGTTCACACATCCGAGTGTTCAGAAACTACAAAAAATCTCAATGCTCTCCGGATTCCTGCGACCGATTTTATAAGGAAATAATTAGATGAAAAAATCACTCATGGCAGTCGCTCTGCTGGGTGGCTTCGCCGCTGTGGCGCAAGCTCAGACCGCTGTTCAGATCTACGGCAACCTCGACGCCGGCCTGGTCAAGCGTACCAACCAGACCGTTGCCATCGGCAAGCGCGCTGCCAACACCCTGGGCTTCAAGGGAACCGAAGACCTGGGTAATGGCCTGAAAGCACTGTTCCAGCTGGAAATCCGTTACGAGCCGGACACTGGTACCGTTGAAAACAACAACCGTCCGCTGTTCCAGGGCCAGAGCCGCGTCGGCCTGCAGGGTGATTTCGGTATGGTCCGCATCGGTCGCGGCCTGACCCCGTTCCAGGAAGTCGTCGGTTCGTTCGAGCCGTTCCACGGCCTGCCGACCCCGGCCGGTTTCTATACCGACATCAGCGTCGCCGGCTTTAACTCGGCACCGCTGGACGGCACCGCGAACGCGGCTACCGGCGCCACCACCGCGAACAGCAACCGTATCTCGAACGCCGTGTTCTACAACACCCCGGTCGTCAACGGTTTCCAGCTGAACGCATCGTGGGCAACCAAGGAAGCCAACGGCGGCCAGCTCACCGGCACCAACGGCGGCGCGAACTACCTGACCGTCAACGGCGTGGCACCGCAGGGTTCGACCAACCCGTTCTCGGTCGCTGCGACCTACAACAACGGTCCGGCCGCCGCAATGCTGGCTTACGAGCGTAATGCTGTCGAGTCGAAGGTCTGGTCGGGCGCTGGTTCGTTCGCGCTGACCCCGGAACTGAAACTGATGGCGACCTACTCCAAGCAGAACGCTGAGCACATCAACCCGGTCCTGTCGGACACCAAGGCATGGCTGATCGGCGCGACCTACGCCATGGGCCCGGGCAAGCTGTTGGCTGGTTACGGCCAGAAGCACCTGGAAAACACCCCGAAGACCAAGCAGTTCTCGCTGGGCTACGAGTACAGCCTGTCGAAGCGTACCTACCTGTACATCGATGCTGCTCGCAAGACGAACATCGTGAACGCGGGTGGTACCAATATCGGCCAACTGGCGGCGGTTCCGACCGTCAACCACTACGACGTGGGCCTGAACCACTCGTTCTAAGCTGATGCGGGGCACGCCCCGCCAAAAGCTGATCCGCAAGGGCGGACCTGGGCAACCAGGTCCGCCCTTGCTGCATCTGGGGCCTGTGCGATTTGCACAACGCTTGAGCCGGCTGCCCGGCATCGCCCGGGCAAACGGCATCATCCGTGCAGTGTTGCCACACCGGGTGCCAATACCGTTGTCTTGTTGCTTGTTATTGCCGTCCGTCCAACCATGGAGAATGCGATGAACAAGTTTCTGCTGGCGGCGCTCGCTGGCACCTCTCTTTCCACCTGCCTGGCGGCGCCCGCACTGGCCCAGAGCAGCGTCCAGATCTACGGTATCGCCGATGCCGGCGTCATGTGGCAGCGCGGCAGCCGGGTCAAGGTCATCAGCGGCGGCGCCGACGGTTCGCGCCTCGGCTTCAAGGGCAGTGAAGACCTCGGGCGCGGCCTGAAAGCCATCTTCAACCTCGAGGCACGCATCGAGCTCGATAACGGCACCCAGGTGCCGACCCTGGTCAACGAAAACCAGGGTTATTACCTGACGCGCAATATGGACGCCCTGCCCGCTCCCGTGCTGGCGGCCGTGCGCCAGGCATTGCAGCCGCCCGGCGGACCGGCCGTGAATCCCGAGCGTGCGCTGTTCGACCGCACCGCGATGGTCGGCATGGTCACGCCGCTCGGCGCGGTCCTGCTGGGGCGCATGTACACGCCGGGCTACGAGGTGTTCGCGGCCGCCGATACCTTCGAAGTCGGCACCGGCGGCACCTGGGGCAGCATCACCGGGGGCACCGGCGGTTTTACGGTACTGGGGGCCGACATCCGCTCGCAGCGCGCGCTGCAGTACCGCATTGCGCTGCCGTCCGGCCTGGGCGGCTCGGTCATGGTCGCCGGCAAGGGCTCGGGCTACCTCGGCCTGTACAACAAATTCTGGGGCGCGGCGCTCACCTATAAAGCGCGCGGCTGGGACATCGGCATCGGCCACAACCACGCCTACGACCCCGCCGGGCGGCCCAGCCTGCACACCACCACCGTGGGCGGTTCGTATGCCTGGGGCCAGTGGAAATTCTTCGCCGGCTGGCACGACCAGCACGACCGCAATGCCTCCCTGCTGCCGACCTATATCGCCGGCTGGGATGCGCAGATCGCCCCGCAGCTGGCGCCGCTGGGCGCCGCCACCGCCACCGCCCTGCGCACCGTGTTCGTCAACAACATCACCCTCAACAGCCGGCAAGATGCGTTCAGCGTCCAGGCCGGGCTGCAGTACCGCATCGGCGCCGGACGGATCCTGGCCTCGGTCGCGCACCAGCACGACCGCACCTCTTCAGAAAGCGATGCCACGCTGTTCGCGCTCGGCTACAACTACTTTTTATCCAAGCGCACCGACCTGTATGCGGTGGCGTCATTCATCCGGAACGACAATGAAGCCCAGTACAGTCCGGCAACGGCCGGGGCGCCGGGCGGCTTTACCAAGGCGCCCGGTGACGACGGACGGGCCTTCCAGTTGGGTGTGCGCCACCGTTTCTGACGACGGGGTCAATGTGGCGGCGTTTTCCTGCTTTGCGGGCTTGCGGTCGAGTAAAATGGGCGGTCCAACTCTTTCGTACGACCATTCATGACCGCACCACTGGATTCCGCCGCCGTCGCCCAATACCTGGCCGATCATCCGCAATTCTTTGTCGAGCACGCTGGTTTGCTGGGCGAAGTAAAACTGTCGAGCCCGCTGACCGGTCGCGCAGTGTCGCTGCAGGAACGGCAGATGGAAGTGATGCGCGACAAGTACAAAGCACTGGAATTGCGCATGGCCGACCTGCTGCGCCGCGCCGAGGAAAACATGGCGATCGCCAACCGTTTCCATGGCTGGACCCAGGGCCTGCTGCGCGCGGCCACGCCGGCGGCCATGCCGGATGCCGTGGTCAAAGGCCTGATCGAGCATTTCAGCGTGCCGCAAGCAAGCCTGCGCCTGTGGAACCTGGCGCCGGACTACGCCGAGGCCCCGTTTGCCCGCGGCGTCAGCGACGACGTGCGCCTGTTCGCCAACAGCCTGCGCGCCCCCTATTGCGGCCCGAACAAGGATTTCGAGGCGGTGCGCTGGCTCGACGATGGTGTCGAGGTCGGATCAAACGTGCGCTCGACAGTACTGCTGACGCTGCGCGCCGGTGGCACCGCCTTTGGCTTGCTGGTGCTCGGTTCGCCGGATCCGGATCGCTTCAACGCCACGATGGCGACCGATTTCCTGGTCCACATCGGCGAAACCGCCAGCGCCGCGCTGGCACCGCTGCGGGCCTGATGGACACCACGGCCACCGACGACCTGGCCGGCCGCTACCTGGCCGAGCTGGCCACCCAGCGCCAGCTCTCCCCGCACACGATCGCCGCCTACCGGCGCGACCTGGCCGAACTGGCCGTCCTGAGCGGCCATGCCGACTGGCCGACGCTCACCCACTTCGATATCCGGCGCTTTGCCGCCAAGCTGCACGCCGAAGGCCAGGGGCCGGGCTCGATCGCGCGCAAGCTGTCCGGCTGGCGCGGCTTCTTCGACTGGCTGTCGCGCCAGGTCGCGCTGGACGCCAACCCGGTCGACGGCATACGCGCGCCGCGCCGCGCCAAGCGCCTGCCGAAGGCACTCGCCGTCGACGATGCGGTGCAATTAATGGAAGGCAAACCAGGCGCCGGTCCCGGCTACGGCGCCGAACCCTTCGACCTGTGCAACCGCGCGATGTTCGAGCTACTCTACTCGAGCGGCCTGCGGGTGTCGGAACTGGCCGGCCTCGACCTGCACTACATGGCCGCGCGCGACGGCGCGCCGGCCTCGCTCGGCTGGCTGGAAGCGGACGCCAGCGAAGTGGTGGTCACCGGCAAGGGCGGCAAGATGCGCCGGGTGCCGGTCGGCGCACCGGCGCGCGCGGCGCTCGCGGCCTGGCTGGCGGTACGGCCGCCGGCACGCGACGCCAGCAATGCCCTGTTTCTGTCCGAGCGCGGCACCCGGGTCAGCCCGCGCGTGGTGCAGTCGCGCCTTAAAGTCCACGCCCAGAAAACGGGGGCGCCGGTCCACGTGCACCCGCACGTGCTGCGCCATTCCTTCGCCTCGCACCTGCTGCAGTCCTCGGGCGACCTGCGCGCGGTGCAGGAACTGCTGGGCCATGCCAGCATCACCTCGACCCAGATCTATACGGCGCTCGACTTCCAGCACCTGGCGGCCGTGTATGACCGCACCCATCCGCGCGCCAAGGTCAAATAAGGCCGGCAGGCTGGCTGCCTGGCGGCGCGCTACGGCTTGCGAGCACGTCGGTGGTGGCATTTCGTAAATTCCGGCATAATCTTCCGATTCTCTGGCGCCCATGGGGCGCCTTCATTAGGTAGCGAGATATGGAACTTATTCCCAGCACCATCCTGACCGGCTTCCTCGGCGCCGGCAAAACCACCCTGCTCAACCGCATCCTGCAGGAAGAGCACGGCATGCGCATCGCCGTCATCGAAAACGAATTTGGCCAGGAAAACATCGACAACGAGATCCTGGTGCAGGATGCGAGCGAACAGATCGTCGAGATGAACAACGGCTGCATCTGCTGCACCGTGCGCGGCGACCTGATCGTGGCGCTGACCAACCTGGCGCGCAAGCGCGACGCCGGCGACATCCAGTTCGACCGCGTGGTCATCGAGACCACCGGCCTGGCCAATCCCGGCCCCGTGGCCCAGACCTTCTTCGTGGACGAGGAAGTCGGTGCCCACTACCTGCTCGACGCGGTCGTGACCGTGGTCGACGCGCGCCACGCAATGGACCAGCTGGACCGCCAGGAAGAGGCGCAGCGCCAGGTCGGATTTGCCGACAAGATCCTGCTGTCCAAGACCGACCTGGTCGATGCCGCCGCACTGGATGCGCTGAAGGCACGTATTCGCCGCATCAATCCGCGCGCGCCGATCAGCGTGTCGGATTTTGGCCGTGCCCCGATCAGCGAGGTGCTCGACCTGCGTGGTTTCAACTTGAACGACAAGCTGGAACTCGACCCGGCTTTCCTGACGGCCGACGAAGCGCACGATCATGATCATCATGAACATGACCACGATCACGTGCACACCGAGGCATGCGACCACAGCCACGACCACCACCACGGCCACCACGCCGACGACATCGCGGCCTTCGTGTTCAAGAGCGAGCGCGCCTTCGATCCCGAGCGTCTGGATCAATTCCTTGGCAGCATGGTCCAAGTCTTCGGCCCGACTATGCTGCGCTACAAAGGCGTGCTGTCGATGGCTGGCGCGGACCGCAAGGTGGTATTCCAAGGCGTGCATCAAATCATGGGCAGTGACCTCGGTGCAAAGTGGGCGGATGACGAGACCCGTGGCAGCAAGATGGTGTTTATTGGTAAAAATTTACCGAAAGATGTGTTTATCCGCGGATTGGAACAGTGTTTGGTATAAACTACTGCGGTTCTGTATTTGCACATTCGGCAGGCGCGGCTTGCAACCGGTTTCGGTTGGCTGGCCCGCCATCACGGCAGCCGGCCGGCGCGCACCTTAACTGGTAACCGCTGAGCTAGCTGATAAAATGGAAACTCTGTCGTATCAAAGGTAAGTGAAGTCATGACTAAAACAACGAAACCGAATACCGTGGCGCAGCCCGAAGACCGCCTCTTGACGGACGAAGAGATTCGGGCGATGAGCGACGAGGACTACATGAACCCGGCACAGCTGGCGTTCTTCAAGAACCGCCTGCAGGAGCTCGAAAAGGAGCTGCTGAAGAATGCCGGCGAGACGACGGAACACCTGCGCGAAACCGTGCTCGTACCCGATCCGGCCGACCGTGCCACGATCGAGGAAGAGCACGCGCTTGAACTGCGCACCCGCGACCGCGAACGCAAGCTGCTCAAGAAAGTCCAGCAGTCGCTGGCTTCGATCGAGTCCGGCGAATACGGCTGGTGCGAGGAAACCGGCGAGCCGATCGGCATCCCGCGCCTGATCGCGCGTCCGACCGCGACACTGTCGCTGGAAGCCCAGCAGCGCCGCGAGCTGAAGCAGAAGCTGTACGGCGACTGATCGTCCGCCCTGCCTTGCCGCTCCCCGCGCCGCGCGCGGGTGGCGCTGAACGCACCCACGAAAAAGCATGCGCCTGCCGCATGCTTTTTTCATTTCCGGCCTGCGCACGGGTGCACATGTTCACGTAAAGAAGTTTCCCATCGGATACACTAGCGCTGGCCTGCCGGATGCTTGACGCAACTCAGGTGTGCGCACCACCCCTGGCGCGCCACCGTGCTACTGTCTCGACCGGCGAAGACAGCAAAGGAACGATGTGGGATTGTTCTCCTTTCTCAAGAAAAAGAGCGATGCGCCGCCCGCGCCGGCGGAGGCACGCCCGCGTCCCGCCGCGGCCAGTCCCAGTACGCGCATGCCGCTCGATACCGAGGCCGAACGCGAGCGCCAGCGCGAGATCGCGCGTGCCACCGCGGCCAAGATCGACGAGATCGAGCTCGAGATGGCGTCCGACATTTTCGACGACGACACCTGGAGCAGCCCGCGCCGGGCCCCGGCCGCGGTGGCCGCACTGGCTGCCGGCGCCGGCGGTGCAGGGGTCCCGGGTGCCACCGGCACCGGGGCAGCCGGCGCGGCGCCGGTCACGCTCCTGGACGACGGCTTGAATACCGATGACCTGTCCGGACTCGACAGCGCCTTGGGCGCGGCCGCCGCCCCTTCCAGCGCGCCGGCGGTCGAGGAAGCGGCGATCCTGTACGCCAACGGCCAGTCCGACGCCGCCGAACAGTCGCTGCGCGCCAGCCTGGCCAGCAGCAGCAATGACCGCATGCCATGGTGGATGCTGTTCGATCTGTACCAGGCCGGCGCGCGCGAAGAAGCCTTCGACAACATCGCGATCGATTACGCCAGCCACTTCGAGACCTCGCCGCCGGCCTACCGGGCACCGGCCGGCATTGTCGCAGGGGCCGGCGGCGGCGCGGGCAGCCCGGCGTTTTCCGGCGTTACCCCGACCGCCAGCCTGAACGGCTGCCTCGATACCGGCGCCGGCGCCCGGCTGGCGCGGTTGCAGGCGCCGGCGGCAGGCGCGCCTGCATTGGCGCCCAGTGCCGTTTCCGCCCCGCCTGTGCGGATCGAATTCAGCGCCGTCACCGGCGCCACGCCGGAAGGCTGTGCGGTGCTGCTGGATACGCTGCAAGCCTTGCGCCGCGCCGGGCGCGAACTGGTGCTGGCCGGGGCCGACCACCTGGTCGGTGTGCTGCGTCCGATGCTGGCGATCGGCGAAGGCACGGCCAGCCAGGCGCCCTGGCTGCTGCTGCTCGAACTGCTGCTCCTGATGAACCGCGAAAAGGATTTCGAAGAGACGGCGATGGATTATTGCGTCACCTTCGAAGTGTCCCCACCCTCGTTCGAGGCGCCGGCGCGGACCGCGCTCAGCATCAGCAACGACGACAGTGCGGGCAGCAACGCCGGCATCGAGGGCGACCGCTTCCTGCTACCCGCCGTGATCGAAGGCGGCAGCCCGGCCCTGCTGGCCGCCATCGATGCCTATGCCCGGGATCGCCCCCTGCTGGTACTCGACTGTTCGCACTTGGCGCGCATCGACTACGGCGCCGCCGCCATGCTGGTGGCGCGGCTGCGTGCACTTGCCGAAGACGGCGGCGACAGCCCGCGCCGGATCGAACTGCGCGACTTGAATCACCTCGTCGCCGCCCTGCTGCGCCTGCTTGGAGCGGGCGAGCCGATCCGCCTGTACACGCACCGCTATTGACACGCGCCAGGCCGCCATGCGCGTCCGCTCTCGCGCACTTCATGTTTCTTCTTGTAATTCCACATCGCATCCCCAAGTGCGGTGGGCAGATTAATCACGAGGCAAATATGGAACAATTTCACGGCACGACGATCGTCAGCGTAAGGCGCGGCAACCAGGTTGCACTGGGTGGCGATGGACAAGTCACCTTGGGCAACGTCGTCATGAAGGGCTCGGCACGCAAGGTGCGCAAGCTCTACCAGAACAAGGTGCTGTGCGGCTTTGCCGGCGGCACGGCCGACGCGTTTACCCTGCTCGACCGCTTCGAGGCGAAACTGGAAAAACACCAGGGCAACCTGCTGCGCGCCTCGGTCGAACTGGCCAAGGACTGGCGCACCGACCGCGTGCTGCGCCGCCTGGAAGCGATGCTGCTGGTGGCCGACCGCGAGAAAACCCTGATCATCACCGGCAACGGCGACGTGCTCGAACCCGAAGACGGCATCGGCGCGATCGGCTCCGGCGGCATCTACGCCCAATCGGCCGCCAAGGCCTTGCAGGAAAACACGGATTTCGCCCCGGCGGACGTGGTCAAGAAAGCGCTGACCATCGCCGGCGAGCTGTGCATCTATACGAACATGTCGCACATCATCGAAACGCTCGACTGAGCGCGCGAGCAAAAGGCAAGCAAATGCAAATTAGCAAGATCATGAACATGACCCCCGCCGAAATCGTCTCGGAACTCGACAAGCACGTGGTAGGCCAGGGCAAGGCCAAGCGCGCGGTCTCGATCGCGCTGCGTAACCGCTGGCGCCGCCAGCAGGTCGACGAACCGCTGCGTCACGAAATCACCCCGAAGAACATCCTGATGATCGGCCCGACCGGCGTCGGCAAGACCGAGATCGCGCGCCGCCTGGCGAAGCTGGCCGATGCGCCCTTCATCAAGGTCGAAGCGACCAAGTTCACCGAAGTCGGCTATGTCGGCCGCGACGTCGACACCATCATCCGCGACCTGATCGACATCGGCGTCAAGCAGACCCGCGCCAGCGAAATGAAGAAGATGCGCCAGCGTGCCGAAGACGCGGCCGAAGACCG
>JAKOOD010000295.1 GCA_022701635.1 Burkholderiaceae bacterium
GACAGCGCCGAATCGACCCCGATCGCGAATTCGGTCTCCCAGCCGGAGGCGACGCGCCGCACCCGGCTTTCGAGGTCGCTCGCCGCTTTCAACAGGTAGCGCCCTTCCTTCAGCAATTCCTCGCCGGCCGCGGTGAGCACCACGCGTGGACCGAAACGTTCGAACAATTGCACCCCGAGGTCTTCCTCGAGCTTGGACACGGTGTACGAAATCGTCGACGGCACCCGGAACAATTCTTTCGCAGCACTGGAAAAGCTGCCGCGGCGGGCGATGGTGTCGACGGTGAGGAGGGCATCGAGACTGAGTTTGAGCATGGCGGCAATCTATCGAAAAAATCGATGATAGACAAGAAAATAACTCGTTTTGCGTCAAGTGCTTGCTTCTCCATAATGAGGCTCATCGCATCGAGTAAAGGAGGGCATCATGGAAGTGACGACGCACCGCGGCACCGGGCCGCTGCAGCAGGTGATCGAGATCGGACCGCATCGCCTCCTGACCGACGTCGCCCCGCAGTTCGGCGGCGAAGCCAGCGGTCCCGAACCGCATGATATCCTGGCCGCGGCGCTGGCGGCCTGCACCACGCTGACCGTCAACCTGTATGCCAAGCGCAAGGGCTATGCATTGGACGAGGTCCGGGTCGCCATCCGCCACGGCCAGGAAGGCGCGGCCTATGCCCTGCACCGCACCATGCATTACATCGGCGCATTGTCCGACGACGACAAGGCACGCCTGACCGAGGTCGCCAACAAATGCCCGGTCCACAAGACCCTGTCCGGCCAGATCAACATCACCACGGAGGCAAACTGATATGAGTACCCTCGACCCGCACCATACCGATGACGACAGCATGCTCGAGACCATCATTATCCCGCGCACCCACGACCTCGGCGACGGTTTCGAGGTGCGGCGCGCGCTGCCGCACAAAGACCGCCGCATGGTCGGCCCCTTTGTCTTCCTCGACCAGATGGGCCCGCACGTGTTCCAGCCGGGGCGCGGGATCGACGTGCGCCCGCATCCGCATATCGGACTGGCCACCGTCACTTACCTGCTGTCGGGCGAGATCTCGCACCGCGACAGCCTGGGTACCGTGCAGGACATCAAGCCGGGCGAAGTCAACTGGATGACGGCCGGGAAGGGCATCGTCCATTCCGAGCGCACCGGCGCGGGGCCGCGCGCGGCCGGCTCGATCCTGTCCGGGCTGCAGTGCTGGGTGGCGCTGCCGAAGGCGAAGGAAGAGATCGATCCCGGCTTCGTCCACCTCGGGGCCGAGGCACTGCCGACGATCGAGGGCGATGGCGCGCATGCCCGCATCATCGCTGGCGACTATTTCGGCAAGCGCTCGCCGGTGCCGGTGGCGTCGCCGATGTTCTACGTCGACCTGGTGCTGCAGCCGGGCGCGCGGCTGACCATGCCGGCCGAGTATCCGGAACAGGCGCTGTACGTGGTCGAGGGTTCGCTCGACCTCGGCCGTGACGGGGTGTTCGGCGCCGGCCAGCTGGTGGTGCTGAAACCCGGCGCCAGCCTGACGCTGGGGGCCGCCGGCGGTGCGGGCGCGCGCCTGATGCTGCTGGGCGGCGAGCCGATGGACGGGCCGCGCTACCTGACCTGGAACTTCGTGTCGAGTTCGGAAGACCGGATCGAACAGGCCAAGGAAGACTGGCGCGCGCGCCGCTTTGCCGACGTGCCGGGCGAGACCGAGTTCATTCCGCTGCCGGATCTGCCGGGGCGGCCGGTGCGTTATCCGTGACCGTGTCCGGCACCGACAGCGCCGCGCGCACCGCCGCCAGGATGCGCTGTGAGGTCGACGGGTCCATGACGCTCCGTGCCAGCGTCAGGGCGCCGACCATGGCGGCCAATGCCACCAGGCCCTGCTGGGGGCCGGCTTCCAGAGTGCAGGCGTCGAGCCGGTGCGCATAGCGGGCCACCAGCACGTCGGTATTCGCGCTCGGCGTGTCGCGCAGGCCCAGCTCGGCCGCCAGCGAGGATAGCGGACAGCCGTGGCCCGGATCGTCGCGGTGCTGCGGCGACAGGTACTGGTCGATGAAGGCGCGCAGCTGGGCCGCGTCCTCCGGCGTGGGCCAGCGCTCGAGCGACTGCTCGACGGCGGTGCCGAGGGCCGCGTCGACCAGCGCCTGCTTGGTCGGGAAGTGGGCGTAGAAGGCGCCGTGGGTCAGCCCCACACCCTGCATCAGGGGCGCCAGTCCGGTGCCGCAGATGCCGTCGCGGCGCATGCGTTCGGCCGCCTCGTCGAGGATGCGCTCGCGTGTTTCTGCCTTGTGTTGTTCGGTGTATCGCATGTCTTGCTGCCGTCCCGTCGACGACTGGTGATGATGGAATGCCGGCCGGGAGGGGCTGCGGATGACGTGGCAGCAGGCTGGCGCGGACCGGAAGGTCCGCAGCTATATGCGTGGCGGTGCTTCGGACACGCTGGAATCAGTGTAGCAGAGAAACCAAAATTCGCTTGTACAATTGACAACGTATGCTGTCAGCCTGCCTCACATGACCGGCTGGGCGGCTCGCGCCG
>JAKOOD010000375.1 GCA_022701635.1 Burkholderiaceae bacterium
CTAGAAAACGCTGCAGATGGAAAATTTCCTGCTGCGTACAAAGAGTTCTTGCATGGGATTGGTCATGGAGCAGGCAAATTTCTTCAAGGGACCGATATTTTTATTGGTGCTTGATGGTTTGATGCAAGAAGCGAAAAGCTTATTGGCAGAGGACGAAGCAGGGGTAACGCTTGGAGAAAACGCGTTCGTCTTCTCAATGCACCAAGGATACGAATTTTTATATTTTTACTTGAGTGAAGGGGATGATCCTCCTGTTTATCAGTATGTGGAAGGCATCGGAATGCCAATGCTGGCATGGAAATCGTTCAGTGAATTTTTAAAGGATACGATAGCTCAGCATTCGGAAAACTGATTTTGTCGCGACTATTGTGCCAATTTATGATTGAAACTAGGTCTTAAAGCGTAATCAATCGGTGCGGGCTGCTCAAGATAGAATCGGTACGGAGTAGTATGCGCACCCATTCCTCCACCTCCCGCTCCAAAAACCGATCAATAGCGGCCGCAAATGCAGAGTACCTCAAGCAATGCGCCACGCAGGCACACGTCGGCAGGAACCCACGATCCATCTTGGGATTGCCCTGCTTGCACTGTCGCCCGTTGAACACGCGGCCCTTGCTCGATGCAGAATTCCGGCGACTGCTGATACGCGCTCTCAACAGGGAGACAGGCACGTCAATGCGTAACATCTCAGCCATCATGCTTTAACAATCTCACCAATTGTCACATTACACGTAACACCTGATGTAAAAAATTGACTTTGTTCAAAATTAATTGATGCAAGGAAACACGACACTTATACTTGCCGCAGTTTGATAACTCGCATAAGGCAGTTAAATGTCACGGCGTTTCCTCCAGCCGCTCGGCGTCGCTCTCGCAGCCGCGATCGCACCGGCGGCCCTGGCCCAGCAGGTGCCGCAGCCCCAACCCCCGGCTGCCACCGTACCCGACCAGCGCGACACCCTCGAATACCTCCGTCAACAGGAGCGTGAACGCAGCGTGCGCCAGCAGCAGGAGCAGGGGCCGGACGTGCGCCTGCAGCGGCCGGCGGCGGCCGACCCGGCCCGCTACACCGACGGCGACCAGCCCTGCTTCGACATCACCCAGGTGCTGCTTGCAGGGGCGGGCGCCGCGCAGTTCGCGTGGGCGCTGGCGGCAGTCGACCGCGAAGACAACGGCAAGCCCGACCCGATCGCCGGCCACTGCATCGGCATGGCGGGCATCAACTTGGCCATGCACCGTGTCCAGAACGCGATCCTGGCGCGCGGCTATGTGACGACGCGGGTACTGGCCGAGGCCCAGAACATCAAGTCCGGCACGCTGCAGCTGACCGTCGTACCGGGCCGCATCCGTGCCGTGCGCTTCGCCGAGGGCACCGATGGCCGCGCCACCAAGTGGAATGCGGTGCCGGCCGGTCCGGGTGACCTGCTCAACCTGCGCGATACCGAACAGGCACTCGAAAACTTCAAACGCGTGCCCACCGCCGATGCCGACATCAAGATCGCGCCGGCGGAAGGCAGTGACGCGCGTCCGGGCGAAAGCGACCTCGTGGTGCATTGGAAGCAGGGCTTCCCCTGGCGCCTGAGCCTGAGCGCCGACGACAGCGGCTCGCGTGCCACCGGCAAGCACCAGGGTACCGTCACACTGTCCTACGACCATTGGTGGACGTTGAACGACCTGTTCTACGTCAGCTTCAACCGCAACCTCGACCAGCCGGGGGCCGGCGGCGGCACCCACGGCCTCGTGGCCCACTATTCGATCCCGTTCGGCTATTGGCTGCTGAGCACCACGGGCAGCGACAGCAGCTATCGCCAGACCGTGGCCGGCCTGACCCGGGATTACGTCTACAGCGGCGAAAACCGCAACCGTGACATCAAGCTGGCGCGCCTGGTCTACCGCGACGCCTCGCGCAAGACCACGCTGTCGCTGCGCGGCTGGAGCCGCTCGTCGAAGAACTTCATCGACGACACCGAAGTGGAAGTCCAGCGCCGCCGCACCGTGGGCTGGGAGCTGGGCATCGGCCATCGCGAATTCTTCGGCGCCGCGACGCTCGACCTGAACCTGCAATACCGCCGCGGTACCGGGGCGGAGGGCGCCATGCGGGCGCCGGAAGAGGCGTTCGGCGAAGGCAGCTCGCGCGCCGGACTGTGGCTGGGCGACGCGAACCTGAGCGTGCCCTTCAAGCTGGCCGGCCAGGGCCTGCGCTACAGCGCCGCCTGGCGCGGCCAGACCAGCCATGCGCCGCTGCTGCCGCAAGACCGCTTCGCGATCGGCGGGCGTTACACCGTGCGCGGCTACGACGGCGAAACCAGTCTGCTGGCCGACCACGGCTGGCTGCTGCGCAACGAACTCGCGCTGGCGCCGGGCGGCTCCGCTCACGAGATTTACTTCGCCCTGGATCACGGCCGCGTCAGCGGACGCACCGCGCCGACGCTGGTGGCGCGCCATCTGACAGGCGCCGCCATCGGCCTGCGCGGCCAGCTGATGCGCCTGCAGTACGAGGTCTTCGCCGGGCGTCCGGTCGACAAGCCGGCCGACTTCCAGACCGCGCGCACGACCTACGGCTTCAATCTCGCCGCCAGTTACTGAGTTGTCCGCTTTTCCGCGGCGGTGAGCGTTCACCGCTGCCCATGATTCGCCCCTCCCAAACCCCGAGGCTCGCATGAACAAGCACCTGTACCGTATCGTCTTCAACAAACGCCGTGGCCAGCTGATGGTGGTGGCCGAAACCACCGGTTCGCAAGGCAAGAGCGCCGCCGGCGAGACCGGGCAAGCGGGCGGCGCGGGCGGTGCGGTCTGGGGCAAACGCTTGCCGCACGCCGCCTGGCGGCCGCTGTGCCTGGCCGTGCTGGCGGCATTCGGCCAGCTGGCGGCATTGTCGGTCCAGGCCCAGATCGTGGGCGACCCATCGGCCCCGGGCGCGCAGCGGCCGGCAGTGCTGTCAACCAGCAGCGGTGTGCCGCAAGTCGATATCGCGACCCCGAGCGCGGCCGGCGTCTCGCGCAACACCTACACCCAGTTCGACGTCGACAGCCGCGGTGCCATCCTCAACAACAGCCGCACCGATGTCCAGACCCAGCTCGGCGGCTGGGTCCACGGCAACGGCAACCTGGCCAACGGCGGCGCGCGCGTCATCCTCAACGAAGTCAATTCCAGCAACCCGAGCCTGCTCGGGGGCTACGTCGAGGTGGCCGGGCAGCGCGCCGAAGTCGTCATCGCCAACCCGGCCGGCCTGAAGGTGGACGGCGGCGGCTTCATCAACGCCAGCCGCGTCACGCTCACCACCGGCACCCCGCTCATGAATGGCGGCAGCCTCGAAGGCTATGCGGTCCGCCGCGGCGTGGTGACGATCGGCGGCAAGGGCCTGGATGCCTCGCAGACCGACTACACGGCGATCCTGGCGCGCGCACTCGAGGTCAACGCCGGCATCTGGGCACGACAGCTGCGCGTCGTGACCGGCGCCAACCAGCTCGACGCCGCCCACAACGTGACCGGCGCCGTTGCCGCCGAGGGTCCGGGACTCACCTACGCGCTGGACGTGGCGGCGCTGGGCGGCATGTACGCCGGGAAGATCATGCTGGTCGGGACCGAAGCGGGCCTGGGTGTACGCAACGCCGGCACCCTGGCCTCGACCGGTGGGCTGACGCTCGATGCGAACGGCTGGCTCTCCAACAGCGGCACCCTGCAGGCGGCAGACACGCTGGCGGTGGGCGCGGCGGGCAAGGTCGCCAACAGCGGGACCCTGCAGGCGACCGGACAGCTGACGCTCGGCACGGCGGGCGACATCGTCAACAGCGGCACCGTGCGCGCCGGTGCCGATGCGCAGGTCAGCAGCAGCGGGAACATCGGCAACAGTGGCGCGATCAGCGCGGCCGGCAACCTGGGTCTGCATGCCGACGGGACGCAGTCACGCATCGATACCGGTCCCGGTTCGCTGCTGGCGGCCGGCTTGCGGGCCGACGGTACCCTTGGCCCGGCGGGCACCCTGGATGTACGCGCGACCGACGTCGTGGCCGTGCACGGCCGCGCGCTCGCAGGTGTTGCCAGCACGCTGGCGGGCAAGACGCTCGACAGCGCCGGCGCGACGCTGCAAGCCGGCGCGATGTCGCTGGCGGCGAGCGGTGGCGACCTGGATCTGACGGGCACGCACGTTGCGGTGGCGGGGCAGCTCGAGCTGAGCGCGGCCGGCGCGCTGCGCACCGATGCCGCCAGCGTCGGTGCCGGCCAGCTCGCGCTCACGGCGGCAAGCCTGTCCAACGTCGGCGGCGCCATCACACAGAGTGGCAGTGGCGACCTGGCGATCCGCCTGCCGGGCCGGATCGACAACACGCTCGGGCGCATCGCCACCAACAGCGGCAACCTGACGCTGGACGCGCAGGCGCTGGTCAATGCCGGCGGC
The DNA here is from genome assembly GCA_022701635.1 of Burkholderiaceae bacterium. GTDB lineage: Bacteria > Pseudomonadota > Gammaproteobacteria > Burkholderiales > Burkholderiaceae_D > Telluria > Telluria phyllosphaerae. Next base: position 4,397 of record JAKOOD010000375.1, read on the forward strand.
ACCGTCAGCCATGCAGGCGGCGGCCTGCTCGCCATCGAGGCCGGCCGCATCGACGGCCAGGGCGGTACCATCGTCTCGAACGGCAAGCTCGATCTTGCCGCCACCGCCTTCGACCACCGCGGCGCCAACACCAGCGCGGGCCAGCTTGCCATTCACGCCGATACGCTCGACAACAGCGGCGGCACGATCGCCCAGACAGGTAGTGGCGAGGCCGGCCTGACGCTGGGCGGGCGCCTGAACAACGCCGGGGGCGCGATCACCAGCGGCGGCAGCCTGGCGCTGTCGGCCGCGGCGCTCGACAACCGCCAGGGCCGCATCAGCGCGGTGCTGGACGCCGGCCTGGCGCTGGCCGGCAGCGTCGACAACGGCGGTGGCACCCTGGCCGGCAGCACGCTGGCGCTG
>JAKOOD010000309.1 GCA_022701635.1 Burkholderiaceae bacterium
CCGGTCGGCACGCTGCGCTTCGACTCGAACGGCGCGCTGTCGGCCTCGCTGATGGCTCCGCAGACGCTGCCGCTGACCCTGAACTTCCCGGTCTACCCGGCCACCGGTGCCCGCGAAACCATCCCGATCAAGCTCGGCTTCAACGGCAGCACCCAGTACGGCGCCGACACCAGCGAGAAAAAGACCACCCAGGACGGTTACACCGCCGGCCACCTGCAGCGCTTCTCGGCCGGCCAGGACGGCACCATCCTGGGCCAGTACAGCAACGGCCAGACCAAGCCGCTGGGCCAGATCGTGCTGGCCAACTTCACCAACCCGAACGGCCTCGAGCCGCTGGGCAACAACGCCTGGGCCGAAACCTCGTCGTCCGGCAACCCGGTGGTCGGCGCGCCCGACACCGGCAGCATGGGCGTGCTGCAATCCTCGGCCACGGAAAGCTCGAACGTCGACCTGACCGCGGAACTGGTCAACATGATCACGGCCCAGCGCGTGTACCAGGCGAATGCGCAGACCATCAAGACCCAGGACTCGGTGCTGCAGACGCTGGTGAACCTGCGTTAATCGAATCGGTATTGATCAGTAACCGCGCACTTTGATATGTCATTCCCGCGAAAGCGGGAATCCATACTGAAAATCCGAAGCCGCACCATCAGAAATTCTGTAACGACATTTAAGTCACGATTTCTGAGTCTCAGCATGGATTCCCGCTTTCGCGGGAATGACGGGATACGTTGCGGGAATGACGAAAATATACGGCAACGAGAAGTCGGAGAATATAAATGGATCGCTTAATCTACACAGTCGCCAGCGGCACCAAGCACATCCTGGAGCAGCAGGCCACCACGTCGAACAACCTGGCCAACGTCAGCACCACGGGTTTCCGTGCCCAGCTCGACAGTTTCCGGGCGGTGCCGGTCCAGAGCGAGGGCTTGCCGACGCGCGCCTTCGTGGTCGACAACACGGTCGGCAGCGATTTCTCGGCCGGCGCGCTGCAGGCCACCGGGCGCGATCTCGACGTCGCCGTGAAAGGGAAGGGCTGGATCGCGGTGCAGATGGCGGACGGCAGCGAGTCGTACACGCGCAACGGTGCGCTCGAAGTCAGCGCCAACGGCATCCTGCAGACGGCGAACGGCTTGAGCATCGCCGGCGAGAACGGCCCGATCACGATTCCGCCCGATTCCCGGGTGTCGGTGGGCCGCGACGGCAGCATTTCCGCGCTGTCGACCACGACCGTGCCGGCCACCTCGACCGTGCTCGGCCGCATCAAGCTGGTGAGTCCGAACGATGCCGACCTGGTGCGCGGCGACGATGGCCTGTTCCGCCTCAAGGACGGCAGCAGCGCCCCGTCCGACCCGGCGGTGGGCCTGGTCGGCGGCGCGCTCGAAGGCTCCAACGTGTCGGCGGTGGACTCGATGGTGAACATGATCAGTCTGGCACGTTCCTTCGAAACACAGATGAGCCTATTGAAGAACGCCGAGAATAACGCGGCGAAAGCCGCCCAGATCCTCGCTTTGAATTGATTGCCGCTGGGACATAATTTCATGGTGGGTGACGGACTTTCTCCGTTACCGTTAGGAGAACACCATGATCCGTTCGCTGCACATCGCCAAAACCGGCCTCGAAGCCCAGCAGACCAACCTCGACGTCATCAGCCACAACCTCGCCAACGTCAGCACCAACGGCTTCAAGAAGTCGCGTGCGGTGTTCGAGGACCTGCTGTACCAGAACGTGCGCCAGCCCGGCGCCCAGTCCTCGCAACAGACCCAGCTGCCGTCGGGCCTGCAGATCGGTACCGGTGTGCGCACCGTCGCCACCGAGCGCATCCACACCCAGGGCAATCCGCAGCAGACCGGCAACGCCAAGGACGTCATGATCAACGGCGACGGCTTCTTCTCGGTGCTGCTGCCGGACGGTACCCAGGCCTACACCCGCGACGGCTCTTTCCAGACCGATAACCAGGGCCAGCTGGTCACCTCCAGCGGCTACGTCATCCAGCCGCCGATCACGGTGCCGAACAATGCGGTGTCGATCACCGTCGGCCGCGACGGCACGGTGTCCGTGACCACCCCGGGCACCACCGCCACCACCCAGATCGGCGCCCTGCAGGTCTCGAACTTCATCAACCCGGCCGGCCTCGAGTCGCGCGGCGAGAACCTGTACGTCGAGACCAGCGCCTCGGGCACCGCCCAGGCCAACGTGCCGGGCACCAACGGCAGCGGCTACATCATGCAGGGCTTCGTCGAGACCTCGAACGTCAACGTGGTCGAGGAAATGGTCAACATGATCGAGACCCAGCGCGCCTACGAGATCAACAGCAAGGCGATCACCACCTCCGATCAGATGCTGCAGAAACTGGCGCAACTGTGATGAAAAATATCATTAAAAATTGGATCCCCGCTTTCGCGGGGGCGACGCTGGCGATGCTGGCAGGCTGCGCCGCCACCCCGACCTCGATCGTCAAGGGCCCGACCAGCGTGCGCCCGATGCTGGCCGACGCCGGCACCGCGAGCGACGGCGCGATCTACAACGCCAACACCTTCCGCCCGATGTTCGAAGACCGCCGCGCGCGCCACATCGGCGACATCCTGACGGTCAACATCATCGAAAAGACCGCCGCCAACAAGAGCGGCGCTAGCACCGGCAACAAGTCGGGCAGCGCCAATTTCGGCGTGCCGGGCCCGCTGGCGAGCAAGATCGGCGCCAGCGTCAGCACCAGCGGCGCGACCAAGTACGCCGACGGCGACACCCAGACCGCCTCGAACGCGTTTACCGGCACCATCGGCGTGACCGTCTCGGAAGTGCTCGCTAACGGCAACCTGGTGGTGGTCGGCGAGAAGCAGATCGCCATGAACAAGGGCGTCGAGTTCATCCGCTTCTCGGGCATGGTGAATCCGGACAGCATCCAGGCCGGCAACATCGTGCAGTCGACCCTGGTGGCCGATGCGCGTGTCGAGTACCGCACCAACAGCCAGATCGACAAGGCCGAGATGACCTCGATGATGTCGCGTTTCTTCCAATCGATGCTGCCATTTTAATAATTCGGGGTCAGAGCAGAATCATAATTCTGCTCTGACCCCGAATAATGCGCCCTGAATGAATCTGCTCTGACCCCGAACGATACGAAACCATGCGCCTGAACCTGAAACTGATCGCCGTTGTCGCTGCCCTGCTGGGCCCCGTCGTTGCGACGCCGGCCCACGCCGAACGCCTGAAGGATCTCGCCAGCATCGGCGGCGTCCGTCAAAACCAGTTGTCGGGCTACGGCATCGTCGTCGGCCTGGACGGTACCGGCGACCAGACCACCCAGACCCCGTTCACGGTGCAGTCGATCGCCGCGATGCTGCAGCAGAAGGGCGTCAGCCTGCCGCAGGGCACCCAGCTGCAGCTGAAGAACGTAGCGGCGGTGATGGTCACCACCTCGCTGCCGGCCTTTGCCCAGCCGGGCCAGACCCTGGACATCACGGTGTCGTCGATGGGTAACGCCAAAAGCCTGCGCGGCGGCACCCTGATCATGACGCCGCTGCACGGCGCCGACGGCCAGGTGTATGCCATGGCCCAGGGCAACGTGCTGGTCGGCGGCGCCGGCGCATCGGGTGGCGGCGCCTCGACCCAGGTCAACCAGCTGGCGGTCGGCCGCATCTCGGCCGGCGCCACCGTGGAACGCGCCGTGGCCTCCAACCTGGGCGCCGACAGCCAGGTCAAGCTGGAACTGAACACCACCGACTTCGCCACCGCCAGCCGCGTGGTCGAAGCGGTCAACGACAAGTTCGGCCCCGGCATCGCCACCGCCCTCGACGGCCGCGTGATCCGCGTGCGCGTGCCATCGTCGAGCGACCAGCGCGTGGCTTTCCTCGGCATCCTGGAAAACATGGACGTCAAGCCGTCCGAGGCCGCCGCCAAGGTGATCCTGAACGCGCGCACCGGCTCGATCGTCATGAACCGCACGGTGACGCTGGACACCTGCGCCATCTCGCACGGCAATTTGTCGGTGTCGATCGGCGCCGATACCCAAGTCAGCCAGCCCCCGGCCGGTTCGCGCGGCGCCACCGCCATCACCCAGAACCCGTCGGTCTCGGTGAAGAAGGATGCCGGCAAGGTCATCATGCTGAACGGCGGCGCCTCGCTGGCCGACGTGGTGAAAGCCATGAACGCGATCGGCGCGACCCCGCAAGACCTGCTGGCGATCCTGCAGGCACTCAAGGCGGCAGGCTCGCTGCGCGCCGAACTCGAGATCATCTAATCAAGTAGAAGGATACGGCCTCCATGCTCGGTTCCACCCAAGACCTGTCCGGCAAGTTCGCGCTCGATACCAAGGGCCTCGGCGACCTCAAACAGTCGGCCAAGACCGGCTCGCCCGAAGCCCTGAAGGGCGCGGCGACGCAGTTCGAATCCATGTTCATCAACATGATGATGAAGAGCATGCGCGCGGCCACGCCCCAGGACGGGCCGATGGACAGCCAGGAGACCAAGACCTTCACCTCGATGCTCGACCAGCAGATGAGCCAGAAGCTGGCCAAGCGCGGCGTCGGCCTGGCCGACGTGCTGGTGCGCCAGCTGAATTCCCAGGCCCAGGGCCAGGCGGCGCTGACCCAGCAGCTGGACCAGCAGGCGCTGGCCATCGGCGGCGACCAGGGTGCCACCAGCAGCGCCGACAGCATCATGAGCAGCCTGGACGCCCTGCGCGGCGGCCGCTCGGCCGACACGCTGTCGACCGACCGTCCGGCCACCAGCGCGGCATCCAGCGTCGGCAGCGCCGCCAGCAGCACGAATGCCGGCAAGCCGGCCCACGTGCGCGCCTTCCAGGACAAGATGGCCGACGCCGCCGAGGAAGCCGAAGCCGCCACCGGCGTGCCGGCCAAGTTCATGATGGGCCAGGCCGCGCTGGAAACCGGCTGGGGCCGGCGCGTGATCCGCAACCAGGATGGCAGCTCGAGCAACAACCTGTTCGGCATCAAGGCCGGTCCTGGCTGGAAAGGCAAGGTTGCCAGCGCGGTCACCACCGAATACGTGAACGGCAAGCCGCACCAGCGCGTCGAGAAGTTCCGCGCCTACGACAGCCACGCCGATGCGTTCAAGGATTACGCCAAGATGCTCAGCAATAACCCGCGCTACGAAAAAGTGCTGAACCACGGCGGCGACGCCACCACGTTCGCCCATGGACTGCAGCGCGCCGGCTATGCGACCGACCCCCAGTACGCGGCCAAGCTGTCGCGCATCATCAAGCATTCGCTGGCTTGAACGTAAAGTTTTGGCGGATTTTGCCGTCAACGACGTAAAGATAGAGAGTTAATCCATGTCCCTCCTCAGCATCGGCAAATCCGGCCTGTTCGCCGCCCAGGCGGCGCTCGCGACCACGGGCCACAACATCACCAACGCCAACGTGGCCGGCTACAGCCGCCAGGTGGTGGTGCAGGAAACGTCGATCGCGATGGGGGGCAACAACGGCTACATCGGCACCGGCACCCAGATCGCCCAGGTCAAGCGCTATTCGGACGAGTTCCTGAACGCCCAGGTGCGCACCGCCCAGGCCTCGAGCAGCGGCCTGCAGTCGTACGAAGCCCAGGTCACCCAGATCGACAACCTGCTGGCCGACAGCACCTCCGGCCTGACCCCGTCGCTGCAGGATTTCTTCGCCTCGGTGCAGAACCTGACCGGCGACCTCGGCGGCGTGCCGTCGCGCGGTTCGCTGCTGACCTCGGCCGATACCCTGGCCTCGTCCTTCCGCGGGCTGAACAGCCGGCTGGAGCAGATCCGCAACGGCGTCAACACCGAAGTCACCAGCAGCGTCGCCCAGATCAATACCTATGCCAGCCAGATCGCCGACCTGAACGACCAGATCGGCAAGCTGGCCGCCGGCGACAACCTGAACCTGCCGAACGACCTGCTCGACAAGCGCGACCAGCTGATCATGGACCTGAACAAGCAGGTCAAGGCCACCGTCATGCCGGGCGATAACAACAGCCTGACGGTGTCGATCGGCAGCGGCCAGCCACTGGTGGTGGGCGCGGACGCCTTCCAGCTCGCCGCCGCCGCGTCGCCGACCGACCAGACCCGCGTCACCGTCGGCTACGTCACCGGCAACAAGGTCACCCCGCTGGCCGACTCCACCCTGACCGGCGGCGCCCTCGGCGGCGTGCTGGAGTTCCGCACCAAGTCGCTCGACACCGCCCAGAACGCGCTGGGCCGCGTCGCCATCGCGCTGGCCAAGACCTTCAACGACCAGCACCACCTGGGCGTCGACGCCAACGGCAACCCGGGCGGCGACGTCTTCGCGGTGGCGCCGGCCGAGGTGACCAAGAACGTCAACAACAACATCACCAGCACCACGGCGATCACGGCCACCGTCAGCGACGCCACCAAGCTGACCACCAGCGACTACAAGATCGACTTCGACGGCAGCAACTACAACGTGATCCGCCTGTCGGACAACCAGAAGACCGTCATCAACCCGTATCCGCAGACGGCGCCGCAGACCATCGACGGCCTCGATTTCGCGATCACCGGCAAGGCCGACGCCGGCGACAATTTCCTGGTGCGCCCGACCATCAACGGCGCCGCCAACTTCAAGCTGCTGCTGACCGACCAGTCGCAGATCGCGGCCGCGGCCCCGATCGCGACCAGCGTCCCGCTGACCAACAGCGGCAGCGGCAAGATCAGCGCCGGCAAGGTCGACAAGGACTACCTGGCGTCGCCGCTGACGGCGCCGCTGACGATCAGCTATGCCAGCAACGGTGCCGGCGCCGGCGGCAGCCTGTCCGGCTTCCCGTCGGGCCAGGCCGTCAAGATGACGGTGGGCGGCGTGACCACCTCGTACGCGGCGGGCAGCACGGTGCCGTTCCAGGACGGCGCCAGCTACACGGCGGGCGGCATCAGCTTCACCCTGAACGGCGCGCCGGGCAATGGCGACACCTTCAAGATCGCGCCCAGCAGCGCCACCGGCGACACCCGCAACGCCGGCCTGCTGGGCGACCTGCAATCGAAGAACATCCTCGACGGCGGCAAGGCGACCTACCAGTCGGCCTACGCCAACCTGGTCAGCACGGTCGGCAACAAGACCCGCGAGGTGCAGGTGAACGCCAGCGCCGCCGACGCCCAGCTGAACGTGGCCAAGGGCGCCGCCGACAACGTGTCGGGCGTGAACCTGGACGAAGAGGCGGCCAACCTGCTGAAGTACCAGCAGGCCTACCAGGCGTCCGGCAAGGTGATGCAGATCGCCGACACGATCTTCAACGCGCTGCTGCAGATCGGCCACTAAGCGAAAATAATTCAGGATACCCGCCATGTCCCTGCGTATCAGCACCAACTCGATCTACGAATCCGGCACCAGCCAGCTCAACACGCTGCAGAGCCAGATGGCGAAGACCCAGAACCAGCTGTCGACCAACAAGCGCATGCTGACCGCGGCCGACGACCCGATCGCCTCGGCGCGCGCGCTCGAGCTGACCCAGTCGCAGTCGATGAACACGCAGTTCGGGACCAACCGCAGCAATGCGAATGCCTCGCTGTCGCTGGTCGACAAGTCGCTGAGCGACGTCAGCGGCCAGATCACGGACATCCAGTCGCTGATCGTCACCGCCGGCAACGGCGGTTATTCGCAGAGCGACCGCGAAGCCCTGGCCACCGAGCTGGAAGGGCGCCTGAGCGACCTGATCGGCCTGGCCAATACCTCGAACGGCGTCGGCGGCTACCTGTTCTCGGGTTATGCATCGACCACCCAGCCGTATTCGCAGACCCCGACGGGTGCCGCCTACCAGGGCGACCAGGGCCAGCGCACGTTGCAGGTGGGCTCCACGCGCAAGATGGCGATCAGCGAAAGCGGCAGCGCCATCTTCGACGCCATCGGCACCGGCAACGGCACCTTCCAGACCCAGGCCGCGGCCACCAACACCGGCGCCGGCATCGTCTCGCCGGGCGCCGTGACCGACCGCAGCAAGCTCACCGGCCACGACTACGCGCTCAACTTCGCGGTGAGCGGCACCCCGGCCGTGACCACCTACTCGGTGGTCGACAACTCGGTCTCGCCGGCCGCCAACGTGCTGCAGGACCAGCCCTACACGGCCGGCGCCTCGATCAACTTCGACGGCATCTCCTTCGACGTCAAGGGCGCCCCGGCCAACGGCGACAGCTTCACCGTCAAGCCGAGCCAGAAGCAGTCGGTCTTCACCACGGTCACGGACCTGATCAAGACCCTGCGTACCCCGGACAACGGCTCGACCGGCAAGGCCAACCTGGCCAACGGCCTGGCCACGGCCGGCGCCAACATGCAGAACGCGCTCGACAACGTGCTCACCGTGCAGGCCTCGGTCGGCGCGCGCATGAAGGAACTCGGTTCCCTCGACAGCACCGGCGCCGACCTCGACACCCAGTACCAGGCCACGCTGTCCGGTTTGCAGGACCTGGACATGGTGAAGGCGATCTCGCTGTATTCGCAGCAGCAGACCACGCTGCAGGCGGCGCAGCTGTCGTTCAAGACGATGTCGAGTTTGTCGCTGTTTAATTACATCTCTTAAGGTCCGGTCAGCATATACCTGCCTCGCAGCATCAGCACGTCGCCCCTGCGAAGGCAGGGCCCAAGTTGCACGCGCCGACGATAGCGCTAAAAACTTGGGCCCCTCCCTGCGCAGGGGCGACGGTTTTGCGGGTAGCTGAATCGAAGGGTGTCAGCGCGACGCCGGCGCCGGCGCCGTTGCCGCGGGCGCCGGTACCGCACCCCTCGGCTGCCCCGGCTGCCCCGGCCGCTCCGCGCCCACCCGCGGAATCCTGCGGCCCGCCTCGATCCCCTGGTTGAACAGGTTCTGCAACGGCGTCCCCAGATAAGGCAAGGTCAGGCTGATCACCAGGAACCCGGCCCCCAGCGTGATCGGAAAGCCGATGCCGAACAGGTTCAGCTGCGGCGCCGCGCGCGTCAGGATGGCGAGGGCGATGTTGGTGATCAGGAGCGCGGCCACGATCGGCATCGACAGCTGCAGGCCGGCGGAAAAGATGCGGCTGCCCCAGCGCACCATCTCGAGCGGGGCGCTGAGCGACATCGGGGTGGTGGAGATCGGCAGCGTGAAGAAGCTCTCGACCAGCGCTTCGACCAGCACCAGGTGGGCGTTCACGGCGAGGAAGGCCATGGTCGCGACCAGTGCCAGGAACTGGCTGATGGCCGACGAGCGGCCGGCGGAGGTCGGGTCGAAGAAGGTGGCGAAGCTCAGGCCCATGCTCGAGCTGGCGACTTCGCCGGCGAATTCGACGGCGGCGAACACCAGGCGCATGGCGAAGCCCATCGCCGCCCCGATCAGCAGTTCCTGCCCCAGGATCAGGATCCCGGCCCAGGATGTCGGGTCGACGATCGGCACCGGCGGCAGGGTGGGGGCGACGATGGCGGCCAGGGTCACGCCGAGCGTGGTCTTGATCAGCATCGGCACGCCGGTATTGCCGAACACCGGCGCCGCCGCGACCAGGCCGAGAATCCGCGTCAGGGGCCACAGCAGGCCCCCGATCCAGGCATACAGCTCGGCCGTGGTGAAGCTGATCATGTGAACGACAGCACGGTGCTTTATCCGATCATCTGCGGGATGCCGGTGAAAATGGTCCGCATGTAGTCGGTCATGATGGTGATCATCCAGGGACCGGCCAGCACCAGGGTCACGAACACGGCGACCAGCTTCGGGATGAAGGACAGGGTCTGCTCGTTGATCTGGGTCGCGGCCTGGAAGATGCTGATGATCAGGCCGACGATCAGGGCCACCAGCAGCAGCGGCGCCGCCACCATCAGGGTGACTTCCATGGCCGTGCGGCCCATCGCGATGACGCTTTCGGGTGTCATGGCCTTCCTCTAATAAAAGCTCTGGGACAGCGAACCCAGCAACAGCTGCCAGCCGTCGACCAGCACGAACAGCATCAGCTTGAACGGCAGCGAGATCACCGCCGGCGACATCATCATCATACCCATCGACATCAGCACCGACGCCACCACCATGTCGATGATCAGGAAGGGGATGAAGATGGCGAAGCCGATCTGGAACGCCGTCTTCAGTTCGCTGGTGATGAAGGCCGGGACCAGCACCCGCAGCGGCACGTCTTCCGGACCCTGCAGGGCCGGCGTACGCGAGATCTTCACGAACAGGGCCAGGTCGGACTGGCGCGTCTGCTTCAGCATGAAGGCCTTCAGCGGCGCCGCGCCCTTGTTCATCGCCTCTTCCATCTGGATGCGGTTTTCCTGCAGCGGCACGTAGGCTTCGGTGTAGATGCGGTCGAACGTCGGCCCCATCACGAACAGCGTCAGGAACAGGGCCAGGCCGACCATCACCTGGTTGGGCGGCGCGGTCTGGGTGCCGAGCGCCTGGCGCAGCAGCGACAGCACGATGATGATGCGGGTGAAGCTGGTCATCATCAGGAGCGCGGCCGGGATGAAGGTCAGCGCCGTCATCAGGATCAGCGTCTGCACCGGCAGCGAATAGGCGGTGCCGCCGCCCGCGGCCGCGCTGGTGGTGAAGGCGGGGATGCTCGGGGCTGCGATCGCCGTTGCGGACAGTACCAGCGGCACCGCCAGCAAGCCGGCCGCCAGCAGGATTCTTGGTTTGCTCATTGCTCGGTTGCTCACTTGCTCACTTGCGCTTGTCGATGGTCTGCTTCAGCCAGTCGGCAAAGCTGTTGGCGGCGGGGCCATGGGCCGCCAGGGTGGCGGCAGGCGCCGTGCCGTCCGCGCCGTCCTGCCTGGGCATCGTCGCCAGCGCGTTGACGCGGCCGGGCGAGGCGCCGACCACGATCCACTGGCTGCCGACTTCGACCACCAGCAGGCGTTCGCGCCCGCCCAGGCTGAGCGAACCGACGATGCGCAGGTTGGCGCCGCCAAAGCCGGCCTTGGGACCGTAGCGCTTGAGGAACCAGGCCAGCCCGGCCAGCAGCGCCAGCACCGCGACCAGCGCGAACAGGGTCTGCAGCAGGCTGCCGGTCGGACTCGCGGCCGGCATCGTGACCGGACCGGCTGCGGGCGGCGGCATGGTGCCGGGCATCGTCGCGGGGGCGGCCGGCGCAGTAGGCGCGGCGGCCGTGGCGGGCGCCGGCTGGGCCGCAGGCGTTTCCTGTACCGGCG
>JAKOOD010000331.1 GCA_022701635.1 Burkholderiaceae bacterium
ACGACCTGGCCCAGCACACCTCGTCCGCGTCGAGCAAGCTGATCCATGGCGGCCTGCGCTACCTCGAACAATACGAATTCGGGCTGGTGCGCAAGGCGCTGGCCGAACGCGAGGTCCTGCTCAAGAGTGCGCCCCACATCATGCGTCCGCTGCGCTTCGTGATGCCGCAGCGCAGCGGCGGCGCGGCGCGCGAGGCGCGCCTGGGCAACATGCAGGGCGAGCGTCCGGCCTGGATGATCCGCGCCGGCCTGTTCCTGTACGACCACCTGGCGCGGCGCGACTTCCTGCCGGCATCGAGCAGCATCGACCTGCGCGTCGATCCGGCCGGGACCGCGCTGCAGCGCCGCTTCGCGCGCGCCTTCGTGTATTCCGACGCCTGGGTCGACGACGCGCGCCTGGTGGTGCTGGCCGCCGTCGATGCGCGCGAGCGCGGCGCCACCATCCTCACGCGCACGCGCTGCACGGCGCTGCGGCGCGAGGCCGCGCGCTGGACGGCGACGCTGGCCGGGCCCAAGGGTGAGCTGGCGGTGCAGGCGCGCTGCGTGGTGAATGCGGCGGGGCCGTGGGCGGCACGCTTCCTGCAGGAGACGGTCGGCGGGCGCATGGCGGCGCCGCGTCCGTTGCGCTTGGTGAAGGGGAGCCACATCGTGGTGCCGCGCCTGTTCGGGCACGAGCAGGCCTACCTGTTGCAGCAGCCGGATGGCCGCATCGTGTTCGCGCTGCCCTACGAAGGTGCGTTCACACTGGTCGGCACCACCGACGTCGAGTACACCGGGGATCTCGACCGGGTGGCGATCAGCGCCGCCGAGACTTTATATTTGTGCGAGGCCGTCAACCGCTGTTTCGAGCGCCGCATCGGCCGCGAGGACGTGGTGTGGAGCTATGCCGGCGTGCGTCCGCTGATCGCCGACGAAGGCGCCGGCAGCGCTTCCAGCGCCAGCCGCGACTACCGGTTCGAGACCGATACCGGCGGTGCGCCGCTGTTGTCCGTGTTCGGCGGCAAGGTGACGACCTTTCGCAAGCTGGCCGAACAGGCGGTCGACTGGATCGCGCCGGTGCTGGGGCGGCGCGCCCCGGGCTGGACGGGCCACGCCTGCCTGCCGGGCGGCGACCTGTTCGGCAAGGAGCCGGATGCGCGCGCGGTGCTGGAATTCGATGCCTGGCTGCGCACCCGCCAGCAGCAGTACGCGTGGCTGGCGCCGGCACTGCTGGCGCGCTACGCCCGTGCCTATGGCACCCGCCTTGGTACCATGCTGGCGCATTGCCGCACGCGTGCCGACCTCGGCGCCGAAGTCGTCCCGGGGCTGTTCGAAGTGGAGCTCGATTATCTGCGGCGCCACGAATGGGCGCAGTGCGCGGACGACGTGCTGTGGCGGCGCACCAAGCTGGGCCTGCACGTGGCGCCCGGGGCGGCGGCGCAGGTCGACGGCTGGCTGCGGGCGCGCGAGGCGGCACAGGCAATCGCGCACGCATCGGCGCATCCGTCGGCGCGGCCGTCGGCTGGGACGCGCGCAGTGCCGGGACCGGGCAGCACCAATCCGGCCTGACCGGGCCGGGCGTGGCCGATTGCACGTGGGGCGCAGCTCAGCGCCGTACTTGCTCCATCTTCGGCAACAGCGCCGCCAGGATCCCCAGCAGCGGCAGGAAAGACGCCATCCGGTACACCTGCGCAATACCCGCCACGTCGGCGATATGCCCCATCGCCGCCGCGCCGATGCCGCTGACGCCGAACATCAGGCCAAAGAAGATACCGGCGATCATGCCGACCTTGCCCGGCACCAGTTCCTGCGCGAACACGACGATGGCCGAAAACGCCGACGACATCACCAGGCCGATGATCACCGACAGCACGCCGGTCCAGAACAGGTCGGCGTAGGGCAGGGCCAGCGTGAACGGCGCCGCGCCCATGATCGAGACCCAGATCACGCGCTTGCGCCCGATGCGGTCGCCGATCGGTCCGCCGGCAAAGGTGCCGAGGGCAACGGCGGCCAAGAACATGAACAGGTACAGTTGCGCGGTGCCAACCGCCAGGTGGAATTTCTCGATGAGATAAAAGGTGTAATAGCTCGACAGGCTGGCCATGTAGATGTATTTCGAGAACACCAGCATGGCGAGCACGGCCAGCGCCTTGACCACCTTGTCGCGCGGCAGCCCCGAGCCGGCTTGCGGTCCGCTCTTGCGCGGCATGTTGCGCAGATGGCTGCCGTACCAGCGGCTGACGCCGACCAGCACCAGTACCGCCACCAGGGTGAACAGCGTGAACCAGCCGATCTTGCCCTGGCCGCGGCCGACGATGATGGCGGCCGCCAGCAGCGGTCCCAGCGCGGAGCCGAGATTGCCGCCGACCTGGAACAGCGATTGCGCGAAGCCGAAGCGGCCGCCCGAGGCCAGCCGCGCCACGCGCGAGGCTTCCGGGTGGAAGGTCGAGGAGCCGACGCCGATCATGGCGGCCGCCAGCAGCAGCACGGTAAAGCTGCCGGCCACGGCCAGCAGGCCGACCCCGGCCAGGGTCACGCACATGCCGACCGGCAGCAGGAAGGGGATCGGGTGCTTGTCGGTGTAGAGGCCGATCCAGGGTTGCAGCAGCGACGCCGTGCACTGGAAGGCGAGCGTGATCAGGCCGACCTGCGTAAAGCTCAGCGCGAATTCCTGCTTGAGCAGGGGATAGATCGCGGGCAGCACAGCCTGGACGCAATCGTTGAGCAGGTGGACGAAGGCCACCGACAACAGGATCTGCAATACGGTGCCGGGCTGGGCGGACACGGCTTTGGAAGAAGCGGATGTGGACATGGAATGATTGTCATGGGCTCGGCCGCCCAGTGTAACAATTCAGTGATCCGGCCGCCAGCGCCTGGCCTGGCGGCGCTCTCATGCACGATCGGCAAGCCGGACGCCGTCCGCGCCCGCTCTGTGCCAGACTGCAGGCACCGCACTATTTTGCAAGGAGCATCGCATGAGCAACGATCAGCACACCCAGGACCAGCAAGCCGACGATCCGAAAGCGCAGGACAACCAAGCCGGCCAGCAGGAAGCCGCCCAGGCCCTGAAAGAGGTCGACGGCTTGGCCGACAAGAAACCAAGCGAACTGACACCGGAAGAGCTGCGCCTGATGGCAGACACCATGCCGGGCGAAGGGCCGGGCGACGACTGAGGGCGCGCTGTCTGTCTCTGCAACAAACGTTTTGACGCCGGTATTGATTGTGGATAATCTTCTGGCAACAAAACAAAAAGGAGACAGCATGGCAAACCCTCTGCATGGTTGGGCGGCCGACTTGCGCCGCCTCATCCTTCCCCTGGTTGCTGGCGCCGTCATGACAGCCATGACAGCCCAGGCTGCCGAACCGGTCGACGTCCAGCTGGCCGGCCGGCCCGCCGGCGTCAACACCGCCAGCAGCCTGATGGCCCCGCTCCAGAACATCTATGGACGCAGCCACATCAGCCTCAACGGACGCTGGCACTACATCGTCGATCCCTACGAGAACGGCTACTACGACTACCGCCACATGCCCTTCGACCAGTCGCAGACGGGCAAGGGCGGCTATTACGACGACCGCCAGCCGAAGGACAAGACCGACTGGGTGGAATACGACTTCGACCGCGCTCCGACCATGAAGGTGCCGGGCGACTGGAACTCGCAGGCCGAGAAGCTGCAGCTGTACGAAGGCACGGTGTGGCTGCGCCAGCGTTTCGAAGCCGCGCCGAAGCCGGGCCGGCATTACGTGCTGTCGTTCGGTGCGGTGAACTACGAGGCCCACGTCTACCTGAACGGCAAGAAACTGGGCATGCACAAGGGCGGCTTCACGCCCTTCCAGTTCGACGTGACGGGCAAGCTGAACCAGGGCCGCAACACGGTCGTGGTCAAGGCCGACAACAAGCGCCACCAGGACGAGATCCCGACCGTCAACACCGACTGGTGGAATTACGGCGGCATCACGCGCGACGTGCTGCTGGCCGAACTGCCGGCCAGCTATATCGCCGACTACAAGGTGCAGCTGAAGAAGGGCGACGCCGGCCGCATCGAAGGCTTCGTCCAGATCGGCGGCGACAGCAAGTCCCAGCGCGTGACGCTGCGCATCCCCGAAGCCGGCATCGCCACCACCGTGCAGACCGATGCCAACGGCCGCGCCGCGATCGCCATCCCGGCCGGCAAGCTGGCACGCTGGTCGCCCGAGCATCCGAAACTGTATGCGGTGGAATTGTCCGCAGGCGAAGACAAGGTCCAGGACCGCATCGGTTTCCGCACGATCGAGACGCGCGGGCGCGACATCCTGCTGAACGGCACATCGGTGTTCCTGCGCGGCGTCTCGATCCACGACGAGAATCCGCTGATCCCGGGGCGCCTGCGCGGGCAGGGCGACATGCGCATGCTGCTGCAATGGGCCAAGGACATGAACTGCAATTATGTGCGCCTGGCCCATTACCCGCACAGCGAAGAGATGATCCGCCTGGCCGACGAGATGGGCCTGATGGTATGGGCCGAAGTGCCGGTGTACTGGACGATTTCCTGGAACAACCCGGATACCTATGCCAACGCCAGTACCCAGCTGACCGACCTGATCGTGCGCGACAAGAACCGCGCCAGCGTGGTGATCTGGTCGGTTGGCAACGAAACCCCGATCAGCGCGCCGCGCAACGCCTTCATGGGCAAGCTGGTGAGCACCGCGCGTGCGCTCGACGATACCCGGCTGGTGGCGGCGGCGCTGGAAATCCACCGCAGCGGCAACGACATCACGGTCGAAGACCCGCTGGCCGAGCGCATCGACCTGATCAGCTTCAACGAGTATGCCGGCTGGTACTGGGCCAGCAATGCCGAGATGCTGAACTACCGCTTCGACATCAAGCAGGACAAGCCAGTGATGATCACCGAGTTCGGCGCCGACGCCCTCGGCGGCTACCACGCCGACGCCGACACCCGCTGGAGCGAGGAATACCAGGACACGCTGTACAAGAACCAGTTCAAGATGTTGGCCGGCATTCCGGGCTTGCGTGGGCTGGTGCCCTGGATCCTGGTCGACTTCCGCTCGCCGCGCCGCCAGCACCCGTATTTCCAGGATGGCTGGAACCGCAAGGGCCTGATCTCGGACGACGGCAAGAAGAAACAGGCCTTCTGGACCATGAAGACCTACTACGACGAGGTGCACAGGCGCTACGAATCCAAATGATCGATCAAGACGCCTGCCGGGTATGCGAGCTTGACCTTGCGTAGCGGGCATGGCGTTGCGGGTGGAGACACAGGATGCATTGCCGCGCCGGATTTTCCCGAAGTGCACTAGCGTGGTGTCAGCAAATACCTAGCCCCTTACTATGCGGAAAATCGTTGTCATCGGCGGGTCGGCCGGTAGTATCGATGCCCTGAAAGTGATCCTGGCGGGTTTGCCGCGCGATTTTGCCGCAGCCGTGCTGGTGGTCGTCCACATCGGGACCCGCGAAAGCATGCTGCCGACCGTGCTCAAGCGCCATTCGGTCCTGCCGGTGCAGACCGCCCTGCAGGGCGAGCCGATCGCCGCCGGTCGGGTGCTGGTGGCGCCGCGCGATGCACACCTGGCGATCGCCCGGGATGGCGATCGCCTGTTTGTGCGGCTGTCACGGGGGCCCAAGGAAAACCATTCCCGGCCCGCCATCGATCCCTTGTTCCGTTCAGCCGCGGCGCACTGCGGTGCCGGTGCGGTTGCCGTGGTGCTGTCCGGTTTCCTCGATGACGGCACCATCGGCTTGCAGGCAATCAAGGCCTGCGGCGGCGTCGCCGTGGTGCACGATCCGGAGGAGGCCGCGGTGCCGGACATGCCGGCCAGTGCCGTGCAGCATACGGCAGTCGATTTCGTGCGGCGGTTGGACGAGATCGCACCCACGTTGGCCGCGCTGGTGCAGCGCGCCCCGGCTGCCCCGATGGCGGCCGCGCCCGCCGCCGCGGAACTCCCGGACTGGCTCGCCGTCGAAAACCGCATGTTCGTCGAGGGTGCGGAAATGAAGGATCTCGATCAGATCGGCACCAAGGTCGGCTTGACCTGTCCCGAGTGCGGCGGCGCCATCTGGGAAATCCGGAATGCCAAACCCTTGCGCTACCGTTGCCATACCGGCCATGCGTTCACCGCCAGGGTGCTCGAATCGCTGCAGGGTGGTGAAGCCGAAGAGGCCCTGTGGGCTGCCGTGCGGGCCTTGCACGAGCAGGAACAGCTGTACCGCGAGATGCACCGCAAAGCGGCCGAGCTGGACGCCGGCCAGGAATACCTGCTCAAGGCCGACCAGGCCAAGGAGCACGGTCGATTGCTGCGCGATATGGTCACCACCCGCATGCAGCTCGGACCAATTGCCTGAACGTACGCTGCGCCGCACCATTTTCGAATTGGCTAGACTGCGCAAGGTATTGACCAGTTGTGAAGGAGCTCCCTTGGATTGCAAGAACACACCCGCAGCGAGGCCGGTGAGCCTCGGCCTGCAAGGCGGCGGCACCTATGGCGCATTCACCTGGGGCGTGCTCGACCGCCTGCTCGATGAAGCCGGCTTTTCCTTCGACAGCCTCAGCGGCAGCAGCTCGGGCGCCGTCAATGCGGTGGTGCTGGCGGATGGCTGGGCCCACGGCGGCGGCCGCGCCGGCGCGCAGCAGGCCTTGCGCCGCTTCTGGACCACGCTGGGCACGCTGTCCAGTTTCAGCCCGCTGCAGCCGACGCTGGCGGACCGCATGGCCGGGCGCTGGACCATGGAACGCTCGCCCATCTATCAATTGATGGAAATGGCGGGCGCCGTGATCGGTCCGGTGATGGAGCTGCCGGTCACGCTGAATCCCTTGCGCAACCTGTTGCAGACCCTGGTCAATTTCGAGCGCGTGCGCGCCTGCGAGGATCTGGAACTGTTCATCGCCGCCACCAACGTGCGCACCGGCACCGGCCGCATCTTCACCCGTAGCGAGCTCGATCCGCAGAAGGTGATCGCCTCGGCCTGCCTGCCTACCGTGTTCGCCGGCGTGGAAATCGACGGCGAGACTTATTGGGATGGCAGCTACGTCGCCAACCCGCCGCTGGCGCCGCTGTTGAAGCGTCCCGCGCGCGACCTGATCGTGGTCCAGAACAACCCGATCGCCCGCAGCAACCTGCCGCGCAGCCTGGCCGACATCAGCAACCGCTCGAACGAGATCGCCTTCAACATCAGCTTCGTGCGCGAGATGAGCGCGTTGAAACATTTGAGCGCCTTGCCCGACGAGGAACGCGGCGCCGGCATGACCCGCGTACCGACACGCCTGCACCTGATCAGCGGCACCGACATCCTGACCGGGTATGCGCTGTCGAGCAAGTTCAATTCCGAACTGGCCTTCCTGACCCACCTGCACGATTGCGGCGTCAAGGCGGCCGATGCCTGGCTGCGCGAGCATGGCGCGGACGTCGGCACGCGCTCGACCTTCGACGAGATACCGGTGTTTTATCCGGACATGGTCGCCTAGGCAGCGCCATACAGCGCCGGCGCCCGCATGGCTTTACGGCCGTTCGTGCACCGGCCCGTACTCGACCGGCACCCAGCGGTAGCCGCCATCCGAACCCGACCCGATCCGCCCCAGGCCCGGGAAGGGCAGGTGGGCGCCGGCCACCCACCATCGGTTCGACGCCGCCTCGCCGAGCAGCGCACGCCGGGTCGCGATCGCGCGCGCCTGGTCCGCATCGAATTCGATCGACACTTCCGGATGCGGGAACTGGACCGCGGCGTTATGGACGATGTCGCCCCACACCAGCAGGCGCTGCGTCGCCGATGAAAACAGATAGGCGGTGTGGCCCGGCGTATGCCCCGGCGCCGGCAGCGCGCGCACGCCCTCGCGCAGCGCGGCGCCCGGCGCGAACAGCGTGAGCCTGCCCGCCGCCAGATAAGGCGCGACGGCGTCGCGCGCCATCCCGAACAGCGCCTGCTTGTCCTGTGGCGCCGCCGCGGCGGCCGCGCGGCTCAGCCAGTAATCCGCATCGGCTTTCGGCACGAACACCTGCGCATTCGGGAACGCCATCCTGCCGTCGGCGGTGAGCAGGCCGCCGGCGTGATCCGGATGCAGGTGGGTCAGCAGGACGGTGTCGATGTCCGCCGGCGCATGCCCGGCCGCCTGCAGGTTCTTCAACAGGAAACCGAGATGGTCGCCGAACAGTTTCGCGGTGCCGGTATCCACCAGGATCAGGTGGGTGCCGGTACGCACCAGATAGCCGTTCACGGCGGTCTGTAGCGGCATGGCGCGCCCTTGGAACGCGCCGGCCAGCGCGGCGTCGATGGTCGGCCGGGCAGCGCCGCCCAGCAAGGCGGCATCGAGATCGACATGGCCGTCGTACAGGGCGGTGACGTCGAAGCTGCCGAGGTGCATGCGGAAATAGCCCGGCACCTGGACGGCGGCAGGTGCTTCGGGCACGGCGCCGTGTGATGCCGCCGCGCTGCCCAGCGCCAGTGCGGCGAGTGCGATCCAGCGCCGCAGGCGCGCGCCAGTCGTGTTGATGGCATGGTTTGTCATGGTAAGGCGTCCTCCTGAGTCGTGATGCCTCAGCATAGGTGAGAACCTATGTCGCCAGTGGAGAATGTATTATTCGTAGTGGCGACATTTATTCACCAATGACAGGGACGCGATGCGGGATCAGTTGAGCGGTATCGCCGCATTCGTGCGGGCGGCGGAAGCGTCCAGTTTCGCGGTGGCGGCGGAACACTTGGGCTTGTCGCGTTCGGCCGTCGGCAAGGCCATCGCGCGCCTGGAACAGCGTCTGGGTGTGCAGCTGTTTCACCGGACTACGCGCAGCCTGCGCCTGACCGACGAGGGCGCCGCCTTTTACGAGCGCTGTGCCGGGGCACTGGCGGATATCCGCGATGCCGAGGAGGGCTTCGACACGGCAAAACGGCATCCGGTCGGCCGGGTCCGCATCAGTGTGCCGGTGCTGTTGGGACGCCATTGCATCGCGCCGATCCTGGTCGAGCTCGCGGCCATGCATGGGCAGCTGGAACTCGAAGTCGCGTTCACCGACCGGCCCGTGGACCTGCTGGCGGACGGCATCGACCTGGCTGTGCGCACCGGCGCGCTGGGCGACGAGGCCGATTTGAAGGCGCGTCGCCTGGGCGCGCAGTCGATGGTGCTGTGCGCGGCGCCGGCTTACCTCGACCGGCGCGGCACGCCACAGGGGCTGGAAGAGATCGGATCGCACGCCATGCTGGCCTACGGCAAAGGCCAGCGCGTGGTGCCCTGGCGCTTCGACGACGGCGGGCGGCGGCATGCGATCAAGCCGGCCGGCCGGCTGCGCTTCGACGATCTGGAAGCGATCGCCGATGCGGCGGCGTGCGGCGGCGGGCTGGCGTGGCTGCCGTCATGGCTGGTGGCCGCGCGCCTGCGCGCCGGTCAACTGGTCGAAGTGCTGCCGGCATGGCGTGGACCGGGCTTCGAGATCCACGCCGTGTGGCCGCTCGGCCGCTACCTGCCGATGCGGGTGCGCGCCGTGATCGACGCGCTGGCCGCGCAGGTGCCGGCCATGCTCGACCACGGTCGATAGCGCGCCCCGCGTCCGCTTATTTCGCGTTCTGCGCCAGCCAGGCATCGATCTCCGGCAGGCGCGCCGCATTCACCTTGACGCGGTCCTGGATCGACGCGATCGCCGCATCGACGTCGCCGCGCGCGCTGGCGGCCAGGTTGGCGCCGGCATAGGCGTTCAGCTTGCCGACCATGGCCGCGTCGGACGAGCCGCCGGCGAGGCGTGCGAAGTAGCGGCTGCGCGAGGTGGCGTCGATGCGCTGGTTGATCTTCTCCTGGTTGGCCAGGGCGAAGTCGAAGGCCATGTCGGGGTGCTGCTGCGCCACCGCCGAGATCATGCCGGCGCTGGTGGTCAGGTCCGGCTCGTCGGTCAAGGCCAGCTTGAGCGCGCGTTCGGCCAGCGCGCGGTCGTCGGCGATGCCCAGCAACTGGTACAGGTTGGCCTTCAGCAGCGGCGTTTTTTCAAGCTTGGCGCGCGCGTGCAGGCTGTCCCAGGTGGCGGTGTCGGCGTGCTGCGCGACCACCGCCAGGATGGTCTTGCGCAGCGGGCCCGGCACGGCGGACGCGTCCTTGTCCATGGCGGCGTAGCGGCGGCGCGCTTCGGCGATGACCTTGGTGTCGCCCAGGTCGCTCAGCACGGCGATCAGCTGCGAGCGCAAATTGGTGACGGTCGACGGTTCGCCCTGGCGCGCGCTCCAGCCGACTTGCGCCATCACCGGCGCCAGGCGCGCGATGGCGAAGGCGTCGAAGGCGCGCTGGCGCTCGTTTCCAGCCGAATTCGCGCCCTGGTAGCGGCTGTGCAGGCCGGCGAACACGCCGGCGATGCGCGCCCACACCTGCGGCTCTGCGCCGGCCGGGGTGGCCTTGGCCAGTTCGAGGACGCTCGATGCCGGCTGCATCCCGGCCATGCCGAGCGCGGCGCTGTCGGCCAGCAGGCCGATCTGGTCGATCGGGGCCAGGGCCGCGAAGTTCCGTGCCAGCTGGGCGAATTCCTTGGGCGCGTACAGGGTGCGGTAATAGCCGCTCTGGCCGGCGTTGACGACCACGGCGCCGCAGCCCGGCACGGTGACAGTGCCTTTGCCGCCCGAAACGAGCGTGCGTGCTTCCTTGCCGTCGCCGCCGATGCGGGCGATCACCGGCACGCGCCAGGCCAGCGGCTTCTTCTCCGGCCGGTCGCGCGAGAATTCTTCCTGGGTCAGCGTCACGCTGGTGCTGTTGTTGCTGCATACCGGCGCGCCCACGCGGATCAAAGGCACGCCCGGCTGCAGCGTGAAGTCGTGGGCGATCGCGGTGACCGGCTTCTTCGCCGCTTTTTCGATCTGCTGCCACAGGTCGTCGGACACGGTGTTGCCGTAGGCATGGGCCTTCATGTAGGCACGCACGCCGTTGCGCCACGCGTCCTCGCCCACGTAGGCTTCGAGCATGCGGATCACCGCTTCGCCCTTCTGGTAGGTGATCACGTCGAAGGCCTGGCTGGCCTGCTCGACGGTTTCGATGTGCTGCACCACCGGGTGGGTGGCGGCGACCGAGTCGCGGCCCATGGCGGCGTCGCGGCCGCCGACGGCATCCAGGTAGGTCTTCCATTCCGGGTGGGCGCGCGCCGTCATGCGGCCTTCCATCCAGGACGCAAAACCTTCGTTCAGCCACAGGTCGTCCCACCAGCGCATCGTGACCAGGTCGCCGAACCACTGGTGCGCCATCTCGTGGGCGGCGGTGGCGAACACTTCCTGGCGATCATGCTGGGTCGAGATCTTCGGGTCCAGCAGCAGCGCGTATTCGAAGGTGAAGATCGCGCCCCAGTTTTCCATGGCGCCGAAGAACTGGCTCTGGCCCGGGCCGGCGATGTTGTCGAGCTTGGGCAGCGGATAGCGCACGCCGAAATAGTCGTTGTACTCGCGCAGGACGGTCTTCGAGGATTCCAGTGCGAAGGCGGCCTGGTCGAGGGCGCCGCGGCGCGTGATCACGCCCAGCTCGGTGTTGCCTTCCTTGGCGGTGGCGCGCTCGAAGTCGCCCACGCCCAGGAACAGCAGGTAGGTCGACATCTTCGGCGAGGTCGCGAAGGCGATGCGCTGGCGGCCGTCGGGCAGGGTGCCGGTGGTCGCCGCCGGCATGTTGCTGACTGCCATCTGGCCGGCCGGCACCGTGACTTCGAGCGAGAAGGTGGCCTTGTAGGCCGGCTCGTCCCACGACGGAATCATGCGGCGCGCGTCCGAGTTCTCGAACTGGGTGTACAGCGCGCGCTGCGGCTTGCCATCCGTGCCCGCATAGTCGAGCGAGAACAGGCCGACCGCCTGGGTGCCGATCACGCCGCTGTAGTCGAGCGCCAGCTTGTACTGGCCGGGCGCCAGCGGACGCGCCAGCTTGAAGGTCGCGGTCTGGGCCTTGTCGTCGACGCTCACCGTGGCTGCCAGCGGGCTGCCGCCGGCGGCCGGGGTAATGCGGGCGCTGGCGAACTTGAGGTCGGCCGCGTTCAGGGTGATGCTGTCGGTGGCCTTGGTGACGGTGAGCGTGATGGTGGCCTTGCCGCCGAAGCTGCCGGCGGCGGCATCCGGCGTCAGGGCGATCTCGTAGTGGCTCGGGATGACGCCGCGCGGCAGCTGGGTGGTGGCTTCCACGCCGGCTTTGGCGGCGCCCGGCGCGGCATGGACCTGGAGGGCGGGGACGGTGGCAAAGGCGAGGGCGACGGCTGCTGGGATGAGACTGCGATGCATGGGAAAGACCTGTCTTCTAGTATGTATGTACGTCGAGCTTGCACGGGCAGCGGCAAGGCCAGCCTGCGAATCTAAGCGCTTCGTGCCATGGTGTCAACGCAGGCTTGCGTTATCATCGGCGCGCATCCCACCATCGACAAGACGACAGCAAGAGGAGACCCCCATGAAGCTTTACACCAGTGACAGAGCCCCGAATCCACGCCGCGTGCGCATGTTCATCGCCGAAAAGAACATCGCCGGCATCGACCTGGTCCAGGTCGACCTGGGCCAGGGCCAGCACCGCAGCGACGCCTTCCTGGCACTGAACCCGCTGGGCCAGGTGCCGGTGCTGGAACTCGACGACGGCAGGCTGCTGTCGGAGACGCGCGCGATCTGCACCTACCTGGAGGGCCTGCAGCCGCAGCCGAACCTGATGGGCGAGGGCTTCGAGGAGCGCGCCTTCATCGAGATGATGGACCGGCGCTGCGAGCTGCAGCTGTTCCTCAAGATCGCCAACAGCGTGCGCCATTGCCATCCGGGCCTGGCGGCGCTGGAGCGGCCGCAGTTCGGCGAGTTCGGCCTGTCGCAGGGGCAGAAGATGCGCGAGACGGCGCGCTGGCTGGACGGGGTGCTGGCGACCCGGCCTTTCGTGGCGGGGGAGCGGTTCACGATTGCCGATATCACGGCGTTCTGCGCACTGGAATTTGCGCGTGGCTTGGTGAAGTTCCGGCGGTGGGAGGAGGGGATGGGGTGCCTGCAGAGCTGGCGGGATGGGGTGGCGGGGCGGGAGAGTGCGAAGGTATAGTAACCGTCGTTCCCGCGAAAGCGGGAACCCATACTGAGCTGCCGAAGTCGGTATGTTTGAAGCTCTACAATCCTTTCAACTTACCGAATTCTGTTCTTCAGTATGGGTCCCCGCCTGCGCGGGGACGACGTGCAGAAGGTGCGTGCCAAATCACCCAACGCGTTTATACCAAGGCCGATCCCCCTCGACCGCCTGGTAGGTCCGCGCATGCGCGTCGGTCACCGACAACGGCCGGTCCAGGCACAGCACGCCGAAGCGTGCCAGGCTGTCGTGGAACAGCCGCAGCACGCGCTGGCGCAGCACCGGGCCGAAATCGGCCAGCGCGTTGCAGCACACGATCGCCTGGAACTCGTTGAAGGAGGCATCGGTCACCAGGCTGTACTGCGACCAGGTGATGCGCCGCCGCAGTTCGGGCTTGAGCCGGGCCTGGCCGTCGCGGATGTCGAAGTACGACGCCAGCGAAGCGGCGCCGCCGCTGGCGGCATAGCGTCCCTGCGCGGCTTCGATCTCGCCGACCGGAAGCGCGGCATCCAGCATCTCGGACACCATCTCCTCGTTGGCCAGCGTGGCGTGGATGTCGAGCCGTCCGAGGATGCCTTCCTCGGCCAGCAGGATCGCCAGCGTCCACGCCTCGCCCACGCCCGCGCATTCGGCCAGCCACACCCGCGGCACCGGCCAGCCGCGCAGCGACGGCGCCAGCACGCCGCGCAGGCGCGCCGCATGCTCGGCATTGTCGAACAGCGCCGCCGGCGCCACCGACAGCGCGCGCAGCACGGCGCCGGCGGCATCGCCATGGTGCAGCACCTGTTCCTGCAGGCCGGACAGGGTGGCGGCACCCCGGGCCGCCATGGCCATGCCCAGCTTGCGGCGCAGGGCGGGGCGGTCGTAGGCGCGGAAATCGTGGCCGAAGCGCTGGAACACCGCTTCCAGCAGCAGCTCGGTTTCCAGCTCCTCGATCGCCAGCCCGGCCGCGAGGCCGGTCCAGCTGCCCGCCGGCGACGTCACTGGCGTCATCGATGCAGCCATCAATGGAGCCATCAATGGAGCCACACGCGCATCATCGACAGCAGCTGCGCCACATCGACCGGCTTGGTGATGTAGTCGGAGGCGCCGGCGGCGATGCACTTGTCGCGGTCACCCTTCATCGCCTTCGCGGTCAGGGTGATGATCGGCAGCGACTTGAACTTCGGGATGCGGCGGATGGCGCGCATGGTGTCGTAGCCGTCCATCTCCGGCATCATGATGTCCATCAGGACGATCTCGATGGTCGGGTCCTTTTCCAGCACCTCGATGCCGTCGCGGCCGTTCTCGGCGAACAGCACCTGCATCTGCTGGCGCTCCAGCAGCGAGGACAGGGCGAAGATGTTGCGCAGGTCGTCGTCTACGATCAGTACCTTGCGGCCGGCCAGGCCGCCATCCAGCGCGTGGATCTCTTCCAGCATCTTGCGCTGCGCGTCCGGCAGGCTGGCCTGCGAGCGGTGCAGGAACAGCGCGGTCTCGTCCAGCAGGCGCTCCGGCGAGCGCGCATCCTTGACCACGATGGTCTTGGCGTAGCGTTTCAGCTTGGTGACGTCCTTGCGCGACAGTTCCTTGGCCGTGTAGATCACGATCGGCAGGTCGCGCAGCTGCGGCAGCTTGCCGATCTGGTCGAGCAGGTCGAAGCCGGAGATGTCGGGCAGGGTCAGGTCCAGCACCATGCAGTCGAACTGGTGTTCGCTCAGGGCCGTCATCGCCGCCGCGCCGGTTTCCACGGTCACGATGTGGACGTCGGCGTCGCCGATCAGCGAGACGATCGATTCGCGCTGGGCCATGTCGTCCTCGACCACCAGCAGCGACCGCTTGCCGCCCATCAGGAACTTCTGGATGCGCTTGAATTCTTCCTGCAGCGCTTCACGGCTGACCGGCTTGTTGATGTACGAGATCGCCCCCTGGCGCAGCGCACGCTCGCGCTCGCGCAGGGCCGACAGCAC
>JAKOOD010000339.1 GCA_022701635.1 Burkholderiaceae bacterium
GGACATCCTTTTATATAGAGCAGCAGCGGTGGATCGGGGATCGCCGCCAGCAAGTCGGGATAGCCGGGCTGGCCCAGCGCCAGCACCGTGTGGCCGGGCTGGTCGCGCCAGCGCAGCGTGGCGTCGACCAGGCGCAGGGTGTCGGCGGAAGCGGGCTGCCGGATGGCGCGCACCTGCGCCGGGCTCAGGTGCGCAGCCAGCAGATCGTGATCGGCGGCGAAGATGGCCTCGGGGCTGCCGAATGCGGCCAGCAAGGCCGGTGCGGTGCGCGGGCCGACGCCGTGCGTGCGTTCCAGCCGCATCCAGGCCGCCAGCCGGGCTGGCGACATCGACACGGACACATCATTGAAGGAGTCCGTGTCGTGCACGGTAGGGTTACTCCGGTGATTTCGCCACGTCGCCGATTCGCACCGGTCCCGTCACTTGCATGATCAGGCCGTACGACACGTGCCCGAAGACCCGGAAGATGAACAGTTCGCCAATTTGTTCGTCCGGGAGCCGCAACTTGTCCTTGCCGAAGCCGAGGAAGCCTTTGCTGCCCGGGTCCGTTACGGTCTGGCCCAGATGATAGAGCTGCAGCACGGCGCCGACATCGAGTCCGTCAAGCGAACCCCGATTGACAGCCACGACCTGGTTCTGGGTGGCGTTGATCATGTCGTCCGGCACCGCCATCACGCGCCCCGCCACCGGCTGCGCCGGCGCATGCGGCACATAGTTGCGCACCGGGGCCGGCGGCATCGGCAGCAGGCGGTCGCCGACGCCCATTTCCTGCAGCGAACGGGTAACTTCCACGGTATGCACGTCGACGCCCGGCTTGGCCACGCTCACCACGCGCACGGTGCCGACGAAAGCGGCCTCCCAGGCGGCGACCTTGCCGCTGTCGGGGTCGATCATCGCCTTGCCCGGGCGGAACACCTGGAAGCTGGTGGCACCGTGCAGGTCGCCGCGCACGTAGGCGCGGTTGCCTTCGCTCAGCCAGACCCGCTCTTCCTGGGTGGCGGCGATGCGCGGGGTGGTGTCCAGGGCACCCGCCTCGACCACGAGCGGCTGGGTCAGGAAGGGTTCGATCGCGGCCGCCGGAATCGCCGGCACCGCACCGTCCGCGCCCATGTCCTCGGTGCGCAGTTGCGGCGACAGGCGCGTCAGCGGCGGCTGGCCGCCATTCGGGTCGGGCTGGCCGGGGCGGGTCAGCGTCAAACGGCCGTGGGCACGGTCGAAATAAATGATCTGGCCCGGATAGATCCAGTGCGGGTTGCGGATCTCCTCGCGGTTCATGCCCCACACTTGCGGCCAGCACCACGGATGCTCGAGGAAGGTGCCGGAGATATCCCACAGGGTATCGCCCTTGACCACGCGGTGCTGGTCGGGCGCGTTCGGACGGAAGGTGCAATTGGTGGCGGCCTGGGCCGGCGCGAGCGTCGCGCAAGCGAGCGCGGCAACAGCGGCGCTGCGGACCAGGAGCGAGGAGGCAGCGCCTGTGCTAAAATTTTTCATCAGAGAGTCCGAAAAGTGCGGCATTGACGGAATGGCTGCCACAGCGCGAGACACGGCAAAGGTTGCCGCACTGAATCAAATTCTGCCGAGAAATCCTTGAACTAGCAAGACAAACCGCGTTCCAGCCCGGGAACGGGGTGCCGCCTGTATGTTTTAAACGAATAGAAAAATGCCATGGCCTTACTGAATATCCTCCGCTATCCCGACCCACGTCTGCACAAAGTGGCCAAGCCGGTCACCGAATTCGGCGAGCGCCTCGACAAGCTGGTCGCGGACATGGCCGACACCATGTACGACGCCCCCGGCGTGGGTCTGGCCGCCAGCCAGATCGACGTGCACGAACGCCTGATCACCATCGACATCACCGAGACCAAGGATGACCTGATGGTCTTCGTGAATCCGGAAATCGTCTGGGCCAGCGAAGAAAAGCAGATCTACGACGAAGGCTGCCTGTCGGTGCCGGGCGTGTACGACGGCGTCGAGCGTCCGGCGCGCGTGAAAGTGCGTGCGGTCGACCAGCACAACAAGCCGTTCGAGATCGAAGCCGACGGCCTGCTGGCGGTCTGCATCCAGCACGAGATGGACCACCTGATGGGCAAGGTATTCGTGGAATACCTGTCGCCGCTGAAGCGCAACCGCATCAAGACCAAGCTGCTCAAGGAAGAACGCAGCGGCCGCCGCGCGTGATGGCTGGCCTGAAAGTCGTCTTTGCCGGCACCCCGGAATTTGCGGCGGTCGCGCTGCGCGAGTTGCTGGCGGCCGGGTTCGCCGTCCCGCTGGTGCTGACCCAGCCCGACCGGCCGGCCGGGCGCGGCATGCAGCTGCAGGCGTCCGCCGTCAAGCAGGTGGCGCTGGCCCATGGCATCGAAGTGCTGCAGCCGCTGTCGCTGCGCATGGATGCCAAGGATCCGCAGCGCGCCGAGGAAGCACGCGCCGCGCATGCGCGCCTGCTGGCGCTTGAGTATGACGTGATGGTGGTGGCCGCCTACGGCCTGATCCTGCCGCG
The DNA here is from genome assembly GCA_022701635.1 of Burkholderiaceae bacterium. Lineage (GTDB taxonomy): Bacteria > Pseudomonadota > Gammaproteobacteria > Burkholderiales > Burkholderiaceae_D > Telluria > Telluria phyllosphaerae. The sequence continues at coordinate 2,501 of JAKOOD010000339.1, forward strand.
CGCCACCCTCGACATCAAGCCTTGCATCAATATCCACGGCTCGCTGCTGCCGCGCTGGCGCGGCGCCGCGCCGATCCACCGCGCGATCGAAAGCGGCGATCTGGACACCGGCGTGACCATCATGGAGATGGAGGAAGGCCTGGACACCGGCCCGATGCTGTCGATGGAACGCATCGCCATCGAGGACGGCGACACCACCGGCAGCCTGCACGACAAGCTGGCCGCGCTGGGCGGACGCATGATCGTCGAGGCCTTGCGCCGGATGGCGGCCGGGCCGCTGGACGCGGTGCCGCAGCCGGAGCAAGGCGTGACCTATGCCGCCAAGATCAGCAAGGAAGAAGCCAAGCTGGACTTCAGCCTGCCGGCCGTGCAGCTGGCGCGCAAGGTGCGTGCCTTCAACCCCTTCCCCGGCGCGCACGGGCAGGCGGGCGGCGTGACGGTCAAGATCTGGAACGCCGCGCCGGCGGACGGCCAGGGTAGGCCGGGCCAGGTGCTGGCGGCGGATGCGCAGGGCATCGTGGTGGCTTGCGGTGAAGGCGCCTTGCGGCTGACCGAACTGCAGAAGCCCGGCGGCAAGCGCCTGGCGGCAGCGGAATTCCTGAAGGGCTTTTCGTTCGAGGGATTGGAGTTCGAATAGAACGCAGCGCCTACAAGGACAGCGGGCGGTGGGGTTGATGCTAAGACATCAAACCCACCGCCCGGTTTTTTCCTGCTTTATTTCCTGCTGAAGCTTATTCGCCGTGCGCACGCACGCGATTGGCTTCCATGTACTCGCGCAGCACCTGGTTGATGCGGGTCTGGTAACCCGGGCCTGCCGACTTGAACCATTCCAGCATGTCCACGTCCAGGCGGATCGTGACGATCTGCTTCACGCCTGCGGCAGCATGCTGCTTGGCCGGCGCGGTGTCTTCGGTGCGTGCAGTAGCGTGGTCCCACTCGGGCACATATTCTTTGTTCATGGCAATCTTCCCATTGAGGCGGCGGAGCGACGGGTCCGCCCATTCCGTTAATTTGGACTAGGGACCGCACGCAGTGGCGGTTCCATGGTGCTTATTGTCGTCGCTGTATGTATCCGGGAAATTGCTGTTTTGCCGCAATTTGTATCTCACTGTAACAAACGTAACTACGACACAGTACGTTACAAATGTCTTTACATGGCTTTACATGACAGCGGCTTGATGCGTATTGCATTGGCCGCCAGCGCCGGGAACAAACTCGGCCAGGAACGGTATAATCGTAGACCGCCTAATATATAGACACTGCGCCTCAGCCGTCGAGGCTGCCGCAGGAAAGCATACCGATGACCACTGCCCTCCCCGCATTCTCCCCCGTCGACGCCCAGCTGCGCGCCATCCTGGCGCGCCGCATCATGATCCTCGATGGCGCAATGGGTACGATCATCCAGCAGTACAAGCTTGACGAAGCCGCCTACCGTGGCGAACGCTTCGCGGATTTCTCGGCACCCGCCAACAGCGGTGCGCGCGAGCTGTTTGTAAAAGGCAACAACGAACTGCTGAATCTGACTCAGCCCCGCATCATCCAGGAAATCCACGAGCGCTACCTTGCGGCCGGCGCCGACATCATCGAGACCAACACCTTCGGTGCCACCGGCATCGCCCAGGACGACTACCACATGGCGTCCCTGGCCTACGAAATGAACGTCGAAGCCGCCAAGCTGGCGCGCGCCGCCTGCCTCAAATACTCGACCCCGGACAAGCCGCGCTTTGCCGCCGGCGCCCTCGGCCCGACCCCGAAGACCGCCTCGATCTCCCCTAGCGTCAGCGACCCGGCCGCGCGCAACGTCACGTTCGATCAATTGGTGACCTCGTATTACGAGCAACTGCGCGGCCTGATCGACGGCGGCGTCGACCTGCTGCTGGTCGAGACCATCTTCGACACGCTCAACTGCAAGGCCGCCCTGTTCGCGATCGACCAGTACTTCGACGAGCACCCTGCTACGGCCCGCCTGCCGCTGATGATCTCCGGCACCGTGACCGACGCGTCCGGCCGCATCCTGTCGGGCCAGACCGTGCCCGCCTTCTGGAACTCGGTACGCCATGCGAAGCCGCTGACCGTCGGCCTGAACTGCGCGCTCGGCGCCGCCCTGATGCGCCCGTATGCGCAGGAACTCTCCAGGATCGCCGACACCTACGTCTGCATCTACCCGAACGCCGGCCTGCCCAACCCGATGAGCGACACCGGCTTCGACGAGCTGCCGGCCGACACCTCGAGCCTGCTGAAGGAGTTCGCCGAGTCCGGCTTCATCAACGTCGCCGGCGGCTGCTGCGGCACCACGCCCGAGCATATCCAGGCGATCGCCGAGACGATGTCGAAGGCGACGCCGCGCACCGTGCCGGAGGTGCCGACCGCGCTGCGCTTGTCGGGCCTGGAACCCTTCACCATCGACGACAGCTCGCTGTTCGTCAACGTCGGCGAACGTACCAACGTGACGGGCTCCAAGGCCTTCGCGCGCATGATCCTGAACGAGCAGTTCGACGAGGCGCTGTCGGTCGCGCGCCAGCAGGTCGAGAACGGCGCCCAGGTCATCGACATCAACATGGACGAGGCGATGCTGGACTCGCAGGCGGCGATGACGCGCTTCCTGAACCTGATCGCGTCCGAACCGGACATCTCGCGCGTGCCGATCATGATCGACTCCTCGAAATGGAGCGTGATCGAGGCCGGCCTGAAATGCGTGCAAGGTAAAGCCATCGTCAACTCGATCTCGATGAAGGAAGGCGAAGCCGAATTCCTGCGCCAGGCCGCCCTGTGCCGCCGCTACGGCGCCGCCGTGATCGTGATGGCCTTCGACGAGAAGGGCCAGGCCGACACCTTCGAGCGCAAGACCGAGATCTGCAAGCGCGCCTACGACACCCTGGTCGAGAAGGTCGGCTTCCCGCCGGAAGACATCATCTTCGACCCCAACATCTTCGCGATCGCCACCGGCATCGAAGAGCACGACAACTACGCGGTCGACTTCATCAACGCCACCCGCTGGATCCGCGACAACCTGCCGCATGCCAAGGTGTCGGGCGGCGTCTCCAACGTCTCGTTCTCGTTCCGCGGCAACGACCCGGCGCGCGAAGCGATCCACACCGTGTTCCTGTACCACGCGATCAAGGCCGGCATGACCATGGGGATCGTGAATGCCGGCATGGTCGGCGTCTA